>NZ_JBSGDD010000040.1:0-58116 GCF_053602195.1 Kitasatospora sp. NPDC004531
CGCCGTCCGCGTCGCCGTGGGCGAGCAGCACGCGCCACCACTCCTCGAACGCCTTCCGCATCGCCGAGGCATTCTCCTGGTCGTCCTCCTAGGCGGCCTCGAAGCCAGCGTGGTCGGCGATCTTCTTCAGCTCGGCCAGCGCGTGCTTCTCGATCTGCCGGATCCGCTCGCGCGTCAGACCGTGCTGCTTGCCGACCTCGGTCAGCGTCCGCTCGCGGCCGTCCTCCATGCCGTAGCGGCTGCGGATGATGGAGGCGGTGCGGTCGTCGAGGCGGCCGATCAGGTCGTCCAGCTCCTCGCGGCGGAGCATCACCAGCACCGCGTCCTCCGGGGAGACGGCGCCGGTGTCCTCCACCAGGTCTCCGAACTGGGTCTCGCCCTCGTCGTCGACCGCCATGTTCAGGCTGACCGGGTCGCGGGCCCAGTCCAGCACGTCCTTGATCCGCTGCTCGGTGGTGTCCAGCTCGGCGGCGATCTCGGCGGGCTCGGCCTCGCGGCCCAGCTCCTTGGACTTCTCGCGCTGCACCCGGCGGATCCGGCCGAGCTCCTCGACCAGGTGGACGGGCAGCCGGATGGTGCGGGACTGGTCGGCGATCGAGCGGGTGATCGCCTGGCGGATCCACCACGTCGCGTAGGTGGAGAACTTGAAGCCCTTGGAGTAGTCGAACTTCTCCACCGCGCGGACCAGGCCGGCGTTGCCCTCCTGGATCAGGTCGAGCAGGGGCAGGCCGCTGCGCGGGTAGCGGCGGGCGACGGCGACGACCAGGCGCAGGTTCGACCGGATGAAGACGTCCTTGGCGCGCTCGGCGTCGTCGGCTATCGCCCGGAGCTCCTCCTGGCTGATGCCGTCGGGCTGCTCCTGCTCGTCCAGCAGGTGCTGGGCGAAGACCCCGGCCTCGATGCGCAGGGACAGCTCGACCTCCTCGGCGGCGTCGAGCAGGGGCGTCCTGGCGATCTCGTCGAGGTACATGCCGACCAGGTCGCGGTCGGCTTCGAGGTTGGTCGGCCGGGCGGTGCGCGCCCGATCGGCCCTGTCGCGTACGACGGCACGGGTGGCCATGCTTGCTCCCTCACTGACGAGGCCGGGGGCGCTCCGATCCGCCGCCTGGCACAACCGTGTGGGCCATTTCCCGGCTCACACGTAACGATCCAACGCACAGAAATCGGACAACATTCCCAAGTGGCTCAGTTTTTCGGAGGGCATGCAGTATCCTGCCGATTTTCATCCCGGCCATCGACGCAGCGTGACGCGGTTCGCACACCGCGCGTCCACCCGCCGCCACCGGATCGGCGCGGGGCCTTCGCGACACATCCGCACAACCGATGCCGAATCGCTATCCGTCGACCGCCGGTTGGCCCGCCGCCACTGGGAAGGTGACTGTCATGCACCAGTCCACTGGCTCCCGGGCGGCTGCCGCGCCCCCGGTCGGCGGCCGCGGCGGCCGCCGTTCTCCGGTTCAACGTCGGACACTGCTCGGTTGTGCCTGGATCGGGCTGACGAGTGTGCTGCTGTTCGCGGTGCTGCTGGTCCTGGTGAAAGCCGGCTGGTCGCCGCTGTCCCGGCTGGACGACGGCTGTGTGGCGGCGCTGCACCGGTACGCGGTGCGGCACTCGGTGTGGACGGCGGCCATGCAGACGCTCGCCGACCTGGGCTCGCCGTGGACGATGCGCGCCCTGCTCGGCGCCGCCGCGCTGTGGCTGTGGTGCGTGCGCGCCCGGGTGCTGGCCGGCTGGGTGGTGGCCACCGGGCTGCTGGGCTGGGCGGCCAGCGCGGGCGGGCGGGCGCTGATCGGCCGGGCCCGGCCGCACTTCGTCGACCCGGTCGCGGTGGGCTCCGGCATGGGCTTCCCGTCCGGGCACGCGATCGCCTCGGCGGTGACCTGCGGGACGCTGCTGGTGCTGATCTGGCCCCGCGCGGACCGGGCGGTGCGCGCCGTGGCGGGCACCGGTGCGGCGCTCACCGTGCTGGGCGTCGGCTGGACGCGGCTCGCGCTGGGCGTGCACTACCCGTCCGACGTGCTGGCGGGCTGGGCGGCGGCGGCCGCGGTGACGGCCGGGGTGACGCTGGCGGTGGAGCTCTGGCTGCCCGGCCGGTTCGGCCGGGACGTCGGCCGCCTGCACTGGCGGCTGCGGCCCCGGGTGCAGCGGGTGCTGGCCCCGCCGCCGCCACTGGAGCCGGACGGCGAAGCGGGCCACCCCTGACGGTTCGTGAGCAACGTCACAGTCCGCAGCGGCAACCTCCGGGGGAGGGAACGGACGTGGGCGACATTCCGCGTGTTTCCGGGCGGAAACGGTGCTCGTCGGCCGACCCCCCGCGGCGCCCGCGCACCCGCCGCGACCGGCCGGGCAGGCCCCCGCCAGGCACCCGACTCCCCATCGGGTGCCGAGTTGCGGCAGACTTCTGCGGCTGGATGCACCCTGCAACCGGCAGGTGGAGCCCGGACCAGACCGATCTCCCGCAGTTCACGCAGATTTTTCCCACGCAACGCCGGACGGGCACCGATCGACGGGGGGTCCGATGACCATGCACACCGCGGACGGCCCGACCGACCCCTACGATCCCTACGCCCAGCAGCGCGGCCCGTACCCCCCGCAGGACGGGCAGTACCCGGCACCCGACGGGCAGTACCCGGGGCAGGACGGCCAGTACCCGGGGCAGGGCGTTCCGTACTCCCCGCAGGGGGTTCCGTACCTTCCGCAGGGCGTCCCGTACGTTCCGCCGGACCAGCCGACCATGCAGCTCGCGCGGATCCCCGCCGAGTGGGAGCAGTTCGCCCCGGCCGGCTACCCGCCGCCTCCCCCGCTGCCGCCACAGGCCCCGGAGCGTCCGGTGCCCGCGCCGCGGGCGAGCGAGGAGCAGGCGCCGGAGCCGCCGGCGCAGGAGAAGAAGCCTGCCGCCTCGACCGGCCGCAACGGCCTGATCATGGCGCTGGGCTCGCT
This sequence comes from Kitasatospora sp. NPDC004531, assembly GCF_053602195.1. Lineage (NCBI taxonomy): Bacteria > Bacillati > Actinomycetota > Actinomycetes > Kitasatosporales > Streptomycetaceae > Kitasatospora > Kitasatospora sp. NPDC004531. Next base: position 2,941 of record NZ_JBSGDD010000040.1, read on the forward strand.
GGCCTCCCGCGCGCTGGGCTTCGTGCGCAGCGCCGTGATCGTGGCGGCGCTGGCCACCGGCCCGGCCGGCGAGGCGTTCAACGTGGCGAACTCGCTGCCGAACATCGTCTACATGATGCTGATCGGCGGTGTGCTGGCCTCGGTGTTCGTACCGGAGCTGGTGCACGCGATGCAGACCCACAAGGACGGCGGCCAGGCGTACACCGACCGGCTGCTCACCCTGTGCGGGACGATACTCGTGGTGCTGACGCTCGGCGCCTGGCTGTTCGCCCCGCAGATCGTCGACTTCTACTCCGAGTTCGAAGGGGTGCAGCGCGAGCTGGCGATCACCTTCGCCCGCTACTGCCTGCCGCAGATCTTCTTCTACGGCGTCTTCACCCTGCTCGGGCAGGTGCTGAACGCCCGTGACCGGTTCGGCGCGATGATGTGGACGCCGGTGCTGAACAACGTGGTGGCGATCGGCGTGTTCGGCGGCTACCTGGCGATGGGGCACCACGCGTGGGGTGCCGACGAGGTGAGCAGCAGTGACGCGCTGCTGCTGGGCGTCGGCTCGACCCTGGGCATCGTGGTGCAGGCCGCCGCGCTGCTGCCCTCGCTGCGCGCGGCCCGTTTCACCTTCCGGCCGCGCTTCGACTGGCGCGGCGCGGGTCTCACCCGGCCGCTGCGCGCGGCGGGCTGGGCGCTGGCCCTGGTGGTGGCCACCCAGCTGTCCTTCGCGGTGATCACCAGTCTGGGCACCGCCGCAGGCAAGGCGGCGGAGCTGGCGCACATCGCCGGTGGTCGCGGCTTCTCCGCCTACAACAACGCCTACGCGCTGTTCGTGGTCCCGCAGGGCGTGATCACCGTGTCGCTGGTGACCGCGCTGCTGCCGGGGATGGCACGGGCCGCGACGGCGGGCGACTACCGGAAGATCGGCGAGGACCTGTCGGGAGTGCTGCGCTCCTCGGCGGCGATGGTGGTCACGGCCGCCGTGCTGTTCTTCGCGCTGGCACCGCAGATCGCGATGGCCGCGTACGGCTACGGGTCGGATGCCAAGGTGCACGACAACGCGATGGTGATCGCCTCGCTGCTGATGGCCTTCGCGGTCGGCCTGCCCTCGTTCTGCGCCCAGTACGGCCTGGCCCGCGGCTTCTACGCGATGGGCGACGCCAGGACGCCGTTCTGGCTGACCGTGGTCTCCACCGGCACGAACGCCGCGCTGTGCTGGGTGGCGTACGAGACGCTGTCGCTGGAGAACAAGGTGATCGGCATGGCGGTGGCGCACACCGTGGCCGCCACCCTGTCGGTGGTGGTGACGGGTGTCGCGCTGGGCCGCCGCCTGGCGAAGGGCGCTCCCCCGGCTCCGGCGCCGAAGGCCGAGACCCAGGCGGGGACGGGGGCGGTGGACTCGACGATGGTGCTGCGCACGGACGCCTTCGCGCCGGGTGCGAACGCCACCGTGGACCTGGGGACGCGCCGCGGTGCGCGGCGCGGCAGCGGGCTGGAGGGCTTCCGGCTGGTGACCCTGCACCTCGGGCTGGTGCTGGCGTGCCTGCCGGGCGCGTTCGGGGCGCACTGGCTGGCGGGCCGGTTCGGCGAGGGGCTGTTCGGCAGCCTGGCGGGGCTGGCGGCGGGGTCGCTGCTGGTGCTGGTGTCGCTGTTCGCGCTGGCCCGTCCGCTGGGCGTGGGGGCGTCGGTGGCCCCGTTCGCCCGCAAGCTGCGGATCCCGTACCCGACCCCGGCCCCGGCCGCCGGCGGCAAGCACCGCCGCTGAGGGCCCAGCCGCTGAGGGCTCATTGGGCGGGGGCGTCCTCGGCGGCCGCCAGCCAGCCGAGGGCGGCGACCTGGATGCCGGCCTGGAAGCGGCTGCGGGCGTCCATCCGCACCATCAGGTCGGCCATCATCCGGCGGACGGTGCGCAGTGAGACGCCGAGGCGCTGGCCGGCGCGTTCGTCGGTGAGGCCTTCGGCGAGCAGCCGCAGCAGTTCGCGTTCCTGGCCGGTGAGGCCGTGCGGGTCGCGCCGGTCGGGTTCGCCGAGCGGGCGGGCGTGGTCCCAGACCTGGTCGAACAGGGCGCGCAGGGCGGCGACCACGCCGGGGCTCTGGAGCAGGACGGCGCCCTTGCGGGGGTCCTCGGGGTCGATCGGGACGATGGCGGTGGCGTTGTCGACGACGATCATGCGCAGCGGCAGGGTGGGCGCGGTGCGGACGGCGCCGCCGAGGCCGTGCAGCCAGCGGGCGTACTGGACGGTGCTGGGGTCATTACGGACGCTGTCCTGGTAGACGGTGCGCATCCGGACGCCGCGTTCCAGGGTCTCCTGGTCGAGGGTGCGGCTGGCCTCCATCACCTGGGCGGGCTGCGGGCCGCCGGGGGCGAAGGAGAGCACTTCGGCGGTGGCGTCGGAGGCGAGCTGGATCAGCCGGTCGCGGACCTGGTCGAGGCTGGCGAGCATTTCGATGCCGCGCTGTTCGCCGGGGGCGTGCAGGCTGGCGTACTCGGCGATCAGGCCGGCCATCGCGGCGCGGCTGCGTTCCATCTCGCGCTGGCGGCGGGCGGCTTCGGCCTCCTGGTGGGCGAGCAGGGCGGCCAGTCCGCGTTCGGGGTTGACGGCGCGCCAGCGGGTGCCGCAGCTGGTGGGGCGGGTGAGGGCGAGGTCGGCGAGGCGGTCGAGGGCGTCGCAGACCTCGGTCTCGGTGGTGTCGAGGTGGGCGGCGAGGCCGCCGGTGTCGAGGTCGGGGTGCAGCAGCATCGCCCGGTAGACGGCTTCGCCGAAGGCGTCGAGGCCGATCGGGCCGCCGGCGGTCAACGGGCGGACTTCCGGATGCCCTGTCCGGTACCGGTGCGCGTCGCTCTGTTCATTTCGGCCTCCAAGGCGCCGGCTCGCGGCGCTGCCCCCGGGTAGCGTCCTGATCGGGCGTCAGGCTAGCGCCGCCCGACTCCCCTCCAGAACTGACTTGCGGAGATTCTGTCGGACAGGTGGGCGAACAGTGAAGGGTGCCGAGCAACTGTCATCTTCGTGCCAGGCGGAGATCTGTCACCCGTGACGCCCTCCGACGGGGCCCCGGGTTTGTCACGCTGGGTGGGTGTACGCAATCCGTCTGGAGCTGATCCCGCCGCGGCCCGTCCTGGGTCGGCCCGTGGCGGAGGCCGGGGCCGGTCCGGTGCGGCTGGCCCTGATGCGGCTGTCGCTGGACGGGGCCCGGGTGTGCCATGCCCGGGTGCTGTCCGGGCCGGACGGGCTGGCGGCGGTGTGTTTCCTGACCGCCCCTTCGCTGTTGGCCGCGGAGCGGGCGATGCGGGCGGGCGCGGGTGCGCTGGCGGAGCCCGGCGGGCCGCTGGCGGGCTGGTCGGTGGTGCGCTGCGAGGCGGACCCGTGGATCGCGCTCGGGGCGCTGCCGGCGCGGGCCCGGAGCTGACCGGCCGTTGTGCCAGGTCGCGGGCCCGGGGACGACCCGCCGTGGCGCCAGGTCGCTGACGCGCGCCCGGAGTTGAGGCCGGGGCGGCCTGCTGGCCGTTCGGTGTCACGGCACTCTGGTGCCAGCTCCGGATGCTGACGCGGGGGTGCCGGCCGGGCCACTCTTGGTGATGTCGGCAGGACGGCGGAGCGAGACCGCGGGAGCAGCCCCCGGCGGGGGCCGCGGATCGCACCGGAGACCTGACGGCTGTTCACACCACGCGGCCCCGGCGGCAGCCCGGGGATCGGCCGAACGCGAGAGGATCGGGCACTCCCATGACGCTGAACATCCGTTTTGTCACGATTGCCGCTCTGGGTGCGATGTTGGTGGGCGGCGTCGCCACCGCAGCCGAGCTGGCAGGGCCGAACGGGCCGAGCGCGGTGGTCACGGCGGACGGCGTCGTCGCGGGCGAGCCGCAGACGCCGACGGACGCGGGCGCGCAGGCGATCGTGGTCGGCCCGACCCCGCCGGCCACCCCGTCGCCGTCGGGCAGCCCGACCTCGACCGAGCCGCCGCACTCGGACACCTGGGGCTGGGGCTGACCGGGCCGGGCGGCGGGGCCGGGGAGGCGTCCGGATGACCATCGCACTGGAACGCCCGCTGGCGCAGCGGGCCGGGTCGCACCAGTTCCCGCTCGCCGCGGCCGCGGCGGCGAGCCCGACCAGGGTGCTGCTGGCCGACCGTCACCACCTGTTCCGGTCGGGGCTGGGGGCCCTGCTGGACCGGGAGGAGGACCTCGCGGTGGTCGCCGAGGCGGTCGGCGGCGAGGAGGCCGCGGCGGCGGCGCCCGGGGCGCGCCCGGCGGTCGTGGTGCTCGGCCTGGACGCCGAGCAGCCGGACCCGGCGGCCGCCGCGCGGCGGGTGCAGCTCGCCGCGCCGGGCGCCGCGGTGCTGCTGCTGGTCCCGGCCCTGCCGCGGACGGCGCAGGACCGGCGGGCGCTGGTGGAGGGCGCGGCCGGGGTGCTGTTGAAGGACGTGCAGGCGCCGGCGCTGATCGCGGCGGTGCGCGAACTGGCCCGGGGCGGGCGGGTGTACGACCCGCGGCTGGTGCTGGAGGTGGTGCGTGCCGGGCAGGCGGGGCCGCTCAGCCGCCGGGAGCTGGCGGTGCTGGGCGAGATCGCCGAGGGCAGCACGGTGCAGGAGGCCGCGACGGCGCTGTCGCTGTCGCCCGGGACGGTGCGCAACTACGTGTCGGCGGCGATCGCCAAGACCGGGGCGCGCAACCGGTGCGACGCGATCCGGATCGCCCGCGAGTGCGGCTGGCTGTAGTTCGACCCGAAGTTCGCCGACGACCCGTCAGATTCCCGCTGACGGGTCGCAGGCGTGCGTCCGGACGGCCCGCCCGGTGCGGGTTCAGTAGTTCTCGCCGAAGCCCTCCCCGGCGCGGGCGGCGTCCACCACGTCGGCGAAGCCGTGCGCGGTGCGCGGCAGGCCGGCGGGGCGGCTGCCGATCAGGAACTCGCCGACCGAGGATTCGGCCGTCCAGTCGAGGCCGAGGGCGCGGGCGGCGGCGTCGGTGTCGCCGGAGCCGAGTCCGCAGGGGGCCAGGCCCATGGCGGTGGCCACCAGGTAGAGGGTCTGGTAGAGCACGCCGACGTGCTTGAGGGTCAGCGCGTAGGCGATCTGGCTGTACTTCCAGGACAGCCGGCCGAACCGGCTGGTGACGGTGAGCAGCACCTGCGGGTCGACGGTGCAGGCGGTGGCCCGCCAGGCGGCGGTCACGAGTTCGCTGAACGCGCTCTCCTCGCCCGGGTGTTGGAACGGGCGGGGGCGCAGCCGGTGGGCGGCGGCGTCGTAGCGGTAGACGCCGGGTTCGAGGCCGACGCACTTGACGACGGAGAGGTAGACCTCCAGTTCGCCGGTGGCGCCGCCGGCCGGGTAGGGGCGTTCGACGCCGTCGTAGCCGTGCGGGTCGGCGGGGTCGCCGGGGATGACGCGGCGGACCCGGGCCACCCGGTAGAGCAGTTCGGCGAGTTGGTCCAGCGTCACCGGGGTCTCGGCGTAGGAGCGGACCGAGCGGCGGCCTTCGAGGACCTCGCTGAGGGCGGGGTCGCGGGCGACCACGGTCTCCCAGTCGGGGACGGGCAGGTCGATGCCCTCGCCCTCCTCGCGGGCGCCGGGGCCGGAGACGGCGGGCAGTTGCGGGACGTCCTGGTGGGCGAAGACGCCGCCGGTCGGGTAGTCGTGCCGGCCGGGGCGGCTGCGGGCGTGGAACAGCAGGTCGTGGAAGTCCCAGAGCGGGGCTTCGGCGCCCTGGCCGGCGTCCAGGAAGCCGCCGCCGGCGAGCAGTCCGGCCAGTGCCTCGCCCTCGCCGGGGGACATGCCGGACAGCAGGGCGGCGTCCTCGGCGGTGCGGGAGGTGCTGAGCGCGGCCACGAAGGCGCCGGCGCAGGCCCGGTGGAGGACCAGCCGGAACGGGGCCATCGGGGATTCCAGCACGCAGGACTCGCCGTGGCCGTCCGGCAGGCGGCGCAGGTAGGCGAACCGGGACAGCACCAACTGGCCGGTGGGGCGGGCGAATCCGGGCAGCGCGGCGGCGCGGGCGATCGGCACGGCGGTGGCCAGCGGGTCGCCGAGCGGGTCGGTGACGGTGGTGGTGACCAGGTACGGGAAGCGTTCGAGGAGCTTGAGCAGCCGGACCTGGTCGAGGGCGAGCTCGTCGAGGTCGGCGTCGGTGCGGGTGAGTTCGTCGAGGGCGGCGACGGTGCGCTCGCCGAGGGCGTGGACGCGCTGGCGGCCCCACGGGTGGGCGAGTTCGACGTCGGCGCCCTGGGCGGTGACGTCCACCTCGGGGCGCAGCCGCAGCAGGCGGCGCAGCGGGCGGTGGCCTCCGGTGGCGGGGGCGGGCGGCAGGTGTTCGATGACGGTCATGGGTACCTCCCCGGGTGGGCGGGGCAGCCGGGCCGGGCTGCCCCGCGCTTCGGTCAGATGAAGATCGGGATCGGGTTGAGCGCGCTCTCCGGGGTCGGGGTGTCCAGCCAGCCGAGCCGGACGGGGACGTCGTAGAGCCGGCCGGGGGCGAAGCGGGCCCAGAAGTGCCGCATGCCGGGGACGATCACCCGGGCGACGGGCAGGCCGACGTCGGGGCGGGTCTGGTCGGCGACCAGGAACTCCATGCCGTGGTCCTCGACGATCCGCTGGACGAGCGCGAGGTCGTCGGCGAGGTCGGCGCCGGCCAGCGGCAGCCAGGAGGCGGGGGTGGCGCGCGGGGCGTTCGGGTCGGGCAGCAGGTAGGGCTGGTTGGCGACGGTGGCGGTGGTCCACCAGGCCTTCTGCTCGGGGTCGGCGCCCGCGTAGCCGACCCGGCCGTGTTCGTCGCCGGCGACGGGGCCGAGGAACTGGTTCATCTCGGTGAGGGCGCGGGTGAGCGCGATGTGCGGGTCGAGGTGCGCGCCGAACGCGATCAGCACGTCCTCGTGGGTGCCGGAGCCGGGGGCGGCGTCGAGGCGGCGGGAGAACGCGCCGACCACCGGGATGCCGAAGTCGGCGGTCAGGTCGAGGGCCCAGATCTCGCGGCGCAGGCCCCGGTAGACCTCGCGCAGCTGGTCGATGTACGGGTCGCCGAAGGCGTCGAGGTCGATGCCGGGGCGCTGCACGCGGTTGTACCACCAGAGGGCGACGGCGTCGCGTTCGACGAGTTCCAGGAAGCCCTGCAGGACGGCGTCCTCGAAGGAGGTGCCGGCGGCGCAGCCGTTGGAGTCGCCGGCGGCGTAGAACCGGCCGCGGTGCCGGTAGCCGTAGTACATGGCCTGGGTGGGCAGCCAGCGGTGGCGCTGCTCGGTGAGCGACCAGGCCGGGGACCATTCGATCGGGTCGTCGGGGCGGAAGGGCTCGGGGACGACGTTGAACATCGACTGCTTGACGTTCCAGCGGTCGCGTTCGGCGTACTGCTTCGCCGAGTAGAGCAGGGTGCGTTCGGGGTGGATCGCGGCGTCGCCGAGTTCGGCGAAGGTGGCGAGGCGGCGGGCCTCGTCGCCCTGGAAGACGCCGGAGAAGCGTTCCATGGCCTCGCCGAGCGCGGAGGCCCGGGCCTGCACGTCGGTGCGGCCCTTGCCGCAGCTGACCGAGCGCAGTCCGGTGCGCAGCTGCTTGAGGTCGCCGCTCTGCCGGGACAGGTTCTGCCCGGAGACGTAGACCCGCAGGCCGGTGGGGGTGCGGGCGGCGGGGACGAGGGTGGTGACCACGCCGGTGATCGGGCTGAGCTGGGGGCGGTACTTCTCCAGCATGTCCTCGGGCGCGGCGGAGCGGTGGCCGCCGTCGGCGGTGAACGCCTTGGGGCGGGACTCGAAGGCGACGGGGGCGAGTTGGCGCCTGGTCATCATGGTGTCGTCGCCGCAGGACGGGCACTGCGGGCGGCGGACCAGGACGTGCTTCTCGCTCTCCAGCAGCACGGTGTCCAGGGTGGTGACGGCGGGCTGCGGGGGGCGGGCGCCGGCCAGCCACTTGGCGGTCTCCAGGGCGGCGAGCTGGGTGCCGAGGGCGAGGGTGGCGGGCAGGTGGGCGCCGGCGGTGGAGATCGGCTCGTCCTGGCCGAGGCGGTGCTGGAGGTAGCTGAGCGACTGGCGGTTGGCGGACAGCCGGTGCGCGAGGCACTCCCAGCAGCCGGAGCCGTCGGCGTGCGCGGCGTCCGGGGCGTCCGGGCTGAACACGGGGCCGACCCAGACGATCGAGCCGACCGGGCGGGCCAGCAGCCAGGGGCGGCCGTCGGCGAGGGCCTGCCGGTTGCGGTCGGCGAGGCCGGGGTGCAGGTAGTCCTCGGTGAGGGCGACGGTGAACGCGGCGTCCTGGTCGACCCGCACGCCGGCGGCGGCCAGCGCGTCCAGGAACGGCGCGGCCTCCAGGTCGCCGTAGACCTCGACCCGGACGGTCGCGCCGCGCAGGGCGGTCATCGCGGTGTCGCCGTCCTGCCCGGCCATCTCGAAGAAGGCCGCGCCGGGGCGGTCGGTGGCCGGGTCGGCGGCGGTGACCCAGCCGCCGGCCCGGAGCTTGTCGACGCCCGCGTCGACCTTGTCGGCGGGGACGACGCCGTCCAGGGCGGCCCCGATCTGTTCAGCCGTACGGGTGCCGTCCAGCAGCGGGGCGAGGGCCTGGGCGAGCCTGCCGTCGACCACCGAGACGCCGCGCTCGGAGACCAGGTAGACGGCCTCGCCGTCGACCACGTACGGGGTGAAGTGGCGTTTGAAGCCGATGAGTTCGGACATGGCGGGGTACTCCTCGAAGCGGCGGGCGGTCAGCGCAGGGTGGCGAGCGGGGCGGCGGAGGTGTCGTGCTGGCGCAGCAGCAGCAGGCCGACGGCGACGGTGCCGTCCAGCGCGCCGAGGTTGACGGCGTCCTGCACCGCTCGGTCGGGGAACCAGGTGCCGTGCAGGCGGTGGCGGGTGAGCAGTTCGCGGACCATCAGGCCGGCCGCCTCCCGGCCGTCGTAGAACGGGCCGGGCAGCAGCGCCTCGGCGTCGTCGGGCAGCGTGTGGACCAGGCCCGCCTCGGCGGCGGTGAGGGCCTCGGTGGCGGCGGACAGCAGGGCCCGGCCGGTGAGCGCGGCCAGTTCGGGGCCGGTGACGGGCGGGGCGAGGGCGCCCAGGTCGGCGCCGTCCACGGCGTCCGCGCCGAGCGAGACGGCGGTGTCCAGGCAGGCGAGGCGGCCGGCCCGGGTGGCGGTGGCGAAGCGGTGCCCGCGCAGCCGGGCCCGGACGGCCTCGGGGTCGGCGAGCAGCGCGGGGGCCTCGGCGACGGTGCGGGCGAGGGCGGCGGCGATCGAGTCGGGGCCGCCGGGGACGAGTTCCCGGAAGTCGAACGGGGCGTCGTCCGCGCCGAGTCGATCGACCGCGCCGGCCGCCAGGGTGCGGATCGCCCGGTCGGTGTCGGCGTGGCCGGGGCCGGCGGCGCGGCGCAGCCGGAGCAGGTTGAGCAGCAGGCCGGCGGTGCCGAGCGGCATGTCGTGGTGCGGGTTGCGGGTGGGGCGGCCGGGCCGGTTGGAGGCGGATTCGGCGACCGACAGCGCGCCGGGCACCAGGGCCTGGGCGGCGGCCAGGAAGTCGGCTTCGCCGAGCAGCAGTCCGCCGCGGGCCAGGCCGTGGATGATCGCGCCGGGGCCGAACAGCCCGCCGGGGACGGGGGCGCCGGAGGCGAGCCGGGAGTCGGCGGCGAACGCGAAGGCCTTCGGCTCCCGCGGGTCGATCAGGGCGGCGGCCTCGGCGAGCAGGCCGTGGGCGGCGCGGTGGAAGCGGGGTTCGCCGGTGGCGGACCAGAGTTCGGCGAGGAACAGGGCGATGCCGAGGGTGCCGGAGGCGAGGTCGGGGCCGAGCACCTCGACCTGGCGCAGGCCGGTGCCGGGGTACCAGCCCTGGGCGACCCAGCCGGTGCCGCGCCGGGCGGCGAGGATGCGGTCGCCGACGGCGACGGCTTCGGTGAGCAGCTCGCCGGGGGTGGGCGGTTCGGCGGCGGCCAGTGGGCGCACCGGCTTGACGGGCGGCTGTTCGGTGCCGGCCCGGGCGGCGTCGATGCAGCCGGACAGCACGGCGACGTGGGTGTCCAGGTCGAAGCCGTCGAGTTCGGCGACCCGCTGCTGCAGGCGCTGCCAGCCGGTGGAGCGGAAGTGTCCGGGGATCTCCCGGCCGTCGGCGGTGAACACCGAGGAGGAGGTGGTCAGCGAGCGGAAGAACGGGATGTCCAGGGTGCGGAAGGAGTCGAGTTCGGCGAGCACCACCTCCAGCAGGTCGCCGCGGTCGGCGTCGCCGGAGCGGGCGGTGACGGCGCCGCGCAGCGCGCCCGCGATCACGGTCTCCCGGGTGGCGCCGTCGTCCAGGGCGAGCGGGCTGGTGGAGGCCCGCAGAATCTTGTAGCCGTCCCAGGTGTGGCGCCAGATGTAGCGCACCCAGACGCCCCGGAATCCGCTCAACGGGCCTTCGGGGTCGGCGAGTTCGCCGCGCAGGCGGTGCAGGGCGGCGTGCATCTCGCGGTAGCCGTCGATCACCTCGTCGGTGTACTGCCAGGGGTCGGCGGGCTGCCCGTCGTGCACCGGGCGGTAGGCGGTGATGGGCAGCGCGGGCACGCCGGGGACGATCTCCAGGCTGCCGACCCGGGACAGGCAGCCGATGTCGAGGGCGTCGGTGCGTCCGGCGGGCGTCCAGGCCTGGAAGGCCATCGCGGTGCGCACCACGGTGGTCTCCAGTTCGTCCAGCAGCGCGTGCTGGGACTCCTTCAGCACCGGCGGGGCCTGCACCCGGGGGTACAGCAGGCACTCCAGGTCGATCAGCACGGGGTGCTCGCCGTCGGCGAGCAGGTTGTCCGCCCACAGGTCGCGGCCCTCCAGCAGCTGGACCAGGCGGATCGTCATGCCGAGGCGGCGGTAGAACCGGGCGAAGCCCGCCGGGTCGGCGCATTCGCGGGACGGGACGAGCTCCTCCCAGCCGTAGTCGCCGGAGCAGTCGGTGCTGAGCGAGGCGCCGTGGCCGTCGTCGCCCCGGTCGGAGCGGACCAGCACGGTACGCAGCGGCAGGTCGAGGGAGAGTTCGCGGTTGAGCCGTTCGACCAGGCCGAGGAAGGCGGTGGCGTGCCGCATGTCCTTGGGCTTGTAGACGACGCCCGCGCCGGACTCGAAGCGCAGCAGCGCCACCGAGCGGCCCTGGGCGTGGCGGTCGCCGGCGTCGCCGTGCACCGCGTCGAGCGCGCCGGGGTCGGCGCCGTCCCACATCTGCTCGACCAGGCCGGCCCGGTCGGCGGCGAGGCGGGCGAACAGTTCGGTGTACATCTCCTGCCACTGCCGGCAGACGGTGCCGATCAGGTAGGCCAGGGCGGGCAGCCGCTCCAGGCGGGCGAGCCAGCCGGCGGTGGAGGCGTCCGGGCCGCCCTCGGCGTCCCAGCCGGTGGCGCGGGGACGGCCGGTGGCGAGTTGGAACTCCTGGCACAGGGTCAGGTTGGCGACCTCGACCAGCCGGCCGGTGAGGGTGCCGACCACGTCGGCGCGGCCCTTCGCGGTGACGGGGACGCCGAGGATCACGCCGTCGCCGGCGGGCAGCAGGGCGTCGGCGGCGGCCACGAAGCCGGCCGCGATCGCACCCGGGCCGGTGGCGGCCTCGGCGCTCTGGGCGCGCAGGAACACGGCCAGCGGGTACGCCCAGGACGGCAGCCTGGCCGGGTCGGCGAGGCGGACGCGGCGCAGGCCCTCGCCGAGCGGGCGGCCGGTCTCGGCGAGGTGGTCGAGCAGCACCCCGGCGGAGCGCTGGTCGCCGGCGGCGCGGCGCAGCCAGGTCTCCACGGCGGCGGCGCGGCTGCGGCGGTCCTCGGCCGGGTCGGGGACGAACAGCGCCCGGCCGTCGTCGCGGGCGGCGGCGCGTTCCTCGAAGCTCGCGGCGGCGGCGATCACGGCGTGCAGGCGTTCGTCGGCGCCGGGGAGGCCGGGCAGCAGGGCGGCGGCGCGGGCCCGGTCGCCGGGGCTTGCGGCGGTGCGGAGCCAGGTCTGCATTTCGAGCGACATCTCACATCTCCTGGAAGCGGGCGAGTCGGGTGAACAGCGGGTCGGAGCCGAGCAGTTCGCGGTAGGTGCCCGAGGCGGACACCCGTCCCCCGTCCAGCACGTGGATCCGGTCGGCGGTGCGGATGGTGCTCAGTCGGTGGGCGATCACCAGGCGGGTGCGGTCGAGGCCGGCGACGGCGTCGGCGACCCGCTGCTGGGTGGCGTTGTCGAGGGCGGAGGTGGCTTCGTCGAGCAGCAGCACGGCGGGGTCGCGGACCAGGGCGCGGGCCAGCAGCAGGCGCTGCACCTGGCCGCCGGAGAAACCCTGCGCGTCCTCGCCGACCCGGGTGCCCAGACCCATCGGCAGGGCGCGCAACTCGTCGGCGATGCCGGCGAGTTCGGCGGCGTGCCAGATGCGTTCCTGGTCGATGTCGGGGTCGGCGCCGGCCAGGTTCTCCAGCAGCGAGCCGCGCAGCATCCGGCCGTGCTGGAGCACCGAGCCGAGCTGTCGGCGCACCAACCGGGCGTCCAGCGTGGCGAGTTCGCGCCCGTCGTAGCGGATCGCGCCGGACTCGGGCTGTTCGAAGCCGAGCAGCAGCCGGATCAGGGTGGACTTGCCGGCGCCGGACGGGCCGACCACGGCGACGAACTCGCCGGGCTCGGCGTGCAGCGACACCCCGTCGAGGGCGGGCAGCGCGCTGCCCGGGTAGCGGAACGTCACGTTCTCCAGGGCGAGTCGGCCCTTCAGCCGGCCCGGGTCGGCGAGCTGCCCGGTCCGGTCGGCCCCGGCGGCGGCGGCCGGTTCGGCAAGGATCGGGCGCAGCCGCTCCAGCACCGGGGCGACGCCGTACGCGCTCGCCGCGGCGTGGGTGACCTGGCCGAGTGCCAGGGCGACCTGGCCGGCCGCGACGCCGGCCGCCATCAGGTGCCCGGCCGCGGCGGCCGGGCCGAAGGTCGCGCCGGCCAGCAGCACGGCCAGCAGCAGCGGTTGCAGCGCGGTGGTCAGCGCCCCGGCGGCCGCGTCGGAGCGCATCGCGGCGGCGTCGGCGCGTTTCTGCCCGGCGAACGGGGTCGCCCAGCGGGCGAAGGCCTGGATCTCCCGGCCCGCGGTCTGGATCTTGTCGATGCCCAGCAGCAGCCCGTACAGCACCCCTTGGAGCTGCCCGTGCGCCTCGAACACCTGCGATTCGAACTCCTGGCGGCGACGGCCGAGCAGCAGCAGCACGGCCGTCACCGCCAGCACGGCGAGCAGCAGCAGCCCGCCGAGCCGCCAGTCCACCAGCAGCAGCACCGTCAGGCCGGTGACGGCGAACACCGCGCCCAGCACGGCGCCCACCAGCACCTCCGAGAGGGCCTGCCGGGCCTGCGCCACCGCGTTCGCCCGGTGCACCAGATCACCCGTGGTGAAGTCGCGGAAGAACCGCGCGTCCTGGGCCAGCAGCCGGTCCCAGACGGCGGGTTCGAGCGCGTGCTGCACCCGGCTGGTGAGCCGGACGGCCGCGGTGTTGCGGACCAGCGTGAGCAGCCAGGACGCCACCACCGCGGAGCCCAGCAGCACGGCCAGCCAGCGCACCGGGTGCTTCTCGGCCAGCAGCAGGCCGGGCAGCAGCACTCCGGTGGACAGCGGGACGAGCAGGCCGAGCAGCGCCGAGACCAGCCCCGCGAGGCTCAGCACCGCGAGGTCCCGGCGGGCACCGGGAACCGCGAGGGCGAAGCGCAGCAGGACTCCCGGGGTCGGGCGCCCCGGTGGCAGCGGCGGGTACAGCAGCAGCGCCTGGCGGCTCAACTCCGTCCGGGCGGAGGCCCGTTCGGAGGCCGGGTCGTGACGGCGGTGCCGTCCGGCCCGGGGTATCAGGGCGATCGGCCGGCCGTCCTCGGCGGCGAACGCCACCATCGGGCCGGCCGTGCCGCGCTCGTCCCCGTCCGGGAGGGTGACGGGGCGCCAGCGCACCTGGGCCCGGCGCAGCAGCGCCGTCACCGGGTCGGCGGCGTCCCGCACCGCGGCGGGGATCTCCTCGGGCACCGGCACTCCCAGCGCCCGCAGCACCTCCCGCGCCTGGTCCGCGCGGTGGCGCGGCGCGAACGGCGAACGGTCGCCGGGGCGCGGGGAGGTGGGCGGACGGTCGGTGGTGGCGGCGGTGCCCAGTTCGGCCAACGCGGCCGCGAGTGCGGTCCGGTTGGCAGCCGCGGTGGCGTCGGCCCGGGTCGCCGGGTCGCGCTCCTCGTCCGCCGCGGCGGTCTGCGGGCCGTCCTGGCGGGCGGCGGTGGCGGTGCTCATGCCTGCTCCTCCGTTCGGGCGGGGTGGTTCTCGGCGCCGGCCGTGCCGTGGCCGGCCTCGCGCAGCAACTCCCGGTAGGGGCCGTCCTGTTCGGCGAGTTCGGCGGGCGGGCCCTGCTGGACGATGCGGCCCCGGTCGATCACCACGACGCGGTCGGCGGCCTGGATGGTGCTGAGCCGGTGGGCCAGCACCAGGCAGCTGGTGCCGCGGCGGCGCAGGTGCGCGTTGACGGCGGCCTCGGTGTGCGCGTCCAGCGCGCTGGTCGCCTCGTCGAGCACCACCAGGGCCGGGTCGAGGGCCAACGCCCGTGCGATCTCCAGGCGTTGGCGTTCGCCGCCGGACCAGTTGCGGGCGTCCTCGTCGATCCGGGCGTCCAACCCGCCGCGCCGGCGGACGAGTTCGGCGGCCTCCGCGTCGGCGAGGGCCCGGTGCAGGGCGTCCTCGTCGGCGGACGGGTCCCAGAGCGTCAGGTTCTCCCGGACGGTGCCCTCGAAGAGCCTCAACTGCTGTTCCACGTAGGCGACCTGGGAGGTCACGACGGACCGGTGCCAGTCGTCGCGGGGGCGCCCGTCGAGCAGCACCTCGCCCTTCCACGGGCGCAGCACGCCCGCCGCCAGCCGGGCCAGCGTGGACTTGCCGCTGCCCGAGCCGCCGACCACGGCGACCCACTCGCCGGGGGCGATCCGCAGCGAGATGCCGGACAGCGCGGGCGGCCGGTTCGGGTCGTAGCCGAACTCCAGCTCGCGCAGCTCCAGTTCGCCGCGCAGCCGGACGGGTTCGGCCGGGCTGTCGAGGACGGGCGTCAGGTACGGGTCGACCTCGCTGGTCGCGACGTCCTCCAGCAGCGCGTTCTGCGCCCGGGCGACGGTGAACTCAGCACCGGTGCCGACCAGTTGGGACACCGGCAGGAGAAACCCGTTGAGCAGCAGCAGGAACGCCAGCAGCGTGCCGAAGGACAGCGAGCCGGCCAGCAGCAGCACCGTGCCGGCGACCACCGCGACGGCGGCGGCGGCCGAGTTGAGCGCGCCGGGCAGCGAGAGCGGCACCAGGACGGACTCGGCGACCCGCTGGCCGGTGTGCGCGGCGCGGGCCTGCCAGCCCGCCCAGGAGCGGAACAGCGCGTCCTCCGCGCCCTCCGCCTTGACCGTCTCGATCGCCGAGACGCCCGCGAACGCCACCCCGTCGCGCTTGTGGCCCTCCGCGTGCAGCCGGTGGATCATGCCGCCCCGGCGGCGGTCGGCGGAGCGCAGCGCGAGGGTGTCGAGGACCGCGACGGCCAGCGGGATCGCGGCCAGCTCCGGGGCCAGCCAGACCAGTGCCGTCAGGTGCACGGCGGCGGCGGCCAGTGCGGACGCCGCGCCCGCGACCCGGTAGGACAGCAGGTTCGCCAGGCCGTCGTTGAGCTGCACCCGGGTGACCAGTCCGCCCAGCTGCCGCCGGTGGAAGAACGCGCCCGGCAGCCGCAGCATCCGCCACAGGAAGGCGGCCGAGGAGCGGGCGGCCATCGCCTCCAGCACCCGGTTCACCATCGCCGAGCGCAGCCAGTTCCCGGCCAGCACCAGCCCCGCCACGGACAGGCCGGCCACCGTCAGCGGCACCGCCCAGCCGTCCGCGCCGCCGTTCACCACGGCCGCCAGGTACGTCCGCAGCAGGAACGCGCCCGCCACGCCCGGCACCGTCATCAGCATGCCGACCAGCACCGCGACCAGCAGCGGCCAGGCGTACGGCCGCATCCGTTCCGCGAGCGAGCGCAGCAGCGGGAAGCGGCGGCCGCCGCGCTCGAAGTCCGGGCCCGGCTCGAAGCCGACGGCGATGCCCGCGAAGGAGTCCCAGAACTCCGCCGGGGTCGCCGAATAGGAGCCCAGCGACGGGTCGTTGAGGTACACCCGGCCGCGCTTGACGCCCTCGAACACCGCGAAGTGCGGGCCGGTCACCAGCACCATCGACGGCACCGGCACCGAGCCCAGCCCCTCCAGCCGGTCCTCGCCGCGCACCACCCGGCGGCCCCGGGCCACCAGCCCGTACCGCCCGGCCGCCCGCGCCACCGCCGCCGCACTCACCCCGTCCCGGCTCACCCCGCACGCCCGCGACGCCTCCTGCAACGTCACCCGCCGCCCGAACGCCCCGAGCACCACCGCGAGACACGCGGCCCCACAGTCCTGCTCCTCCATCTGCGGAACGACGGGAGTACGGATGTGCTTGCGGCGCTTGGCGGTTGGGGACTTGGCAGGCTTCGGGGACTTCGCGGACTCGGGGGCTTCGGGAGTCGGTGCAGGGTCGATCCGAACGTGGCGACCGGCCGGGCCTTCGGTGGCTGTCTCGGGGGGCGGTGGTGGGGGTTCGGCGGTGTGGGTGGTGGTGGGTCTCATCGCTTGGCCTCCTTTCCGAGGACGGCCTGGTACGGGTGGCGGCTGCCGAGGTCGATGCGGACGTCGAGGGGCAGGGGGGCGGGGAGGGGGGTGTTCGGGGGGAGGTGGGCGTAGGCGAGCCAGAGGGGGGTGGCGCCGGTGGGCAGGCCGGGGACGGTGGTGGGGAGGGTGCCGTCGAGGGTGTCGGCGCGGACGGGGAGCGGGTCGATCCGGTCGATGACGGCGTGGACCGCTCCCCCGCCGGGCAGCGGCACCAGGACGGGGCGGCCCGGGGTGAGCTTCGCGGCGTCCTTCGGGTCGGCGACCAGCAGGCGGAGGGTGGGCGGCGCGTCGGCCGCGTCGAGCGCCAGTACGGGCGCGCCGGGGGCGAGTTGCGCGCCGGGCGCAGTCAGCAGGGCGCTGACGGTGCCGCTCACGGGGGCGGTCAGGTCGGTGGTCGTCCCGTCCGGCCCGGCGAGCTGCGCCAGTGTCTGGCCGGCCGTCACGCGCTGGCCGGGGCCGACCCGGAACGCGACCAGGCTGCCGGCCCGTGTCGCGGCGACCCGCACCGGCGCGGTGCCGTGTGCGGCGACGGCGGGCACCGTCAGGGTGTTCGGGAGGGTGCCCCACACCGTCCAGCCCGCGCCCGCGCCGACGGCCAGCACCAGCGCGACGCCGGCCACCCACAGTCGCGCGCCGATCAGCCGCACCGGCCGGTCGAGCCCGGGCTCCAGGACGGCGGCGGCCCGCGCCGCGGCGACGGCGGCGGTCTGCCGGCGTGCGGCGGTGTCCGTGTTCGGGGTCTCGGTCGCGGTGCTCACGCCGCCACCTCCTCGTGCTGGCGCAGCGGGCAAAGCACCGGGAGTTCGCGGATGCCGCCGAAGGCGAACTGTTCGTGGCGGCGCGCGGTGGCGTCGGTCAGCGTGGTACCGAGCCGCCGGGTGCGGCCGGCTTCGGCGAGGCCGCGCAGCACGGCGGCGCCGGCGATCAGCGACAGCGGCGCGCCGAGGCAGTGGTGCGGGCCGTGGCCGAAGGCGAGGTGCTGGCGCTCGGGGCGGTCGGGGTCGAAGCGGTCGGGGTAGGCGTAGCGCCGCGGGTCGCGGTTGGCGGCGGCGTACAGCAGCATGGCGACGCTGCCGGCCGGGATGGCGGTGTCGCCGAGGGCGACCTCGCGGGTGAGGGCGCGGGCGCTGGCCCGGACGGGGCTGCCGAGCCGCTGGGCCTCGTCGAAGACGGCGGCGGCGAGCGCGGGTTCGGCGCGCAGCCGGGCGTCCAGGCCGGGGGTGCGGATCAACTCCCAGGCGGCGACAGCCAGTCCGGAGGTGAGCGTTTCGAGGCCGTTGGCCAGCAGCATCACCACGAAGGCGAGCAGTTCCTCGGTGTCGAGGCGGCCCTCGTCGCGGGCGGTGGTCAGCCGGGAGATCAGGTCGTCGCCGGGCCGGGCGGCCCTTTCGGCGCACAACTCCTCGACGTAGCGGCGGAATTCGGCGAACTCGGCGTCCAGCTCGGCGGCTTCCGGACCGTCCCCGAAGGGGTCGAGCAGGGAGCGGGCGACCAGGGAGGCCCAGCCGGTGATCCGGTCGTGCTCGGAGTCGGGGACGTCCAGGATGGCGCAGGAGACGGCGACCGGCAGCGGCACGGCGAGGTCGGCGACCAGCTCGAAGGAGCCGGCGGCGATCAGCGGGGCGAGCAGTCGGGCGGCGGTGGTCTCGATCCGTTCGCGCATCTGCTCCAGCCGGCGGTGGCTGAACGCGGCCGTGGCGAGCCGCTTGAGCCGGGTGTGGTCGGCGCCGTCGCGCATCGGCAGCATCCGGTTGACGACCTTGAGCAGGGCGGTGTTGCCCGCCCGGGGCAGTCCGACGGTGGTCGGGTCGACGTTGGTGCCGGGGTTCATCAGGACGGCGAGGATCTCCTGGTGGCCGGAGACCACGTACAGCGGGCCGAGGTCCAGCACGGGCGCCTCGGCCAGCAGCCTGCGGTAGAGCGCGGGTGGGTCCTGCTGCGCGGTGGGCTGCTGGATGAACCGCGTCAGCTCGTGCCGGAGGCTGTCCATGCCCGGCTCTCCTTCAATCCGACGGTGGGGCAACGGCGTTGGGGCCGGGTGGGGTGCGGGGGTGGGCCGCCGGAACGGACCACCCCCGCACAGGACCCGAATTACTCGGCCGCGACCTCGGCGACGGAGTTCGACACCGAGCTGAAGCTCGACACCGGGCAGGCGGCGGAGAGCAGGGAGGAGACGGAGACGCCGCCGTTGACGGTGTCCAGCTCCTCGACCTCGATGTCGAACTGCTCGTCCTTGTTGATCTCGTTCTGCGCCATGGGAATCTCCCTCGGGTTTCGCGGCGCCGGCCCGCTCGTCGGGTCGGTCGCCTCGTCTTTCGGTGGCCGCCGTTCGCTTTTCCGGTTCTGCGTTTCTCCGGTTCCGCTCTCGGCGATGTCTCAACTATGACCGGGTTCCGAAAACCCGTGCAGTAGGAGATGTCAGTTCCCCGGCAGCGTAAATGTCACGACCCGGGATGACATTTTGCACATACTCTGACCTGCGGCGATGCGCTACTTGCAGATACTCGCACGCACCCGTCACGCTGCATTCATGACACCTCTTTCCGAGAAGAATTCCCCGGCCGTGGAGGTAGTGGATCTGCGGCGCAGTTACGGCGACTACGAGGCGGTGCGCGGCATCTCCTTCACCATCGCCCGCGGTGAGCTCTTTGCTCTGCTCGGCACCAACGGCGCGGGCAAGACCACCACGCTGGAGGTGCTGGAGGGCTATCACCCGCCGACCTCCGGCAGCGTCCGGGTGTTCGGCCTGGACCCGTTCACGGCGGGCACCCGGGTGCGCCGGCGGACCGGCACGATGCTCCAGGAGGGCGGGTTCTTCAAGGAGCTGACGGTCAAGGAGACGGTCGACTGCTGGCGGTCCTTCACCAGCCGGGCCCGTCCCACCGCCGAGGTGCTGGCCCGGGTGGCGCTGGAGGCGAAGGCGGGCACCCGGGTCGGGCAGCTGTCCGGCGGCGAGCGGCGGCGGCTGGACCTGGCGCTGGCGGTGCTGAACGACCCGGAGCTGCTGTTCCTGGACGAGCCGACCACCGGCATGGACCCGGAGGCCCGGCGGGCCACCTGGCGGCTGGTCGAGGAGCTGCGGGCGGGCGGCACCACGGTGGTGCTGACCACCCACTACCTGGAGGAGGCCCAGCAGTTGGCCGACCGGGTGGCCATCATGGACGCCGGCCTGATCGCGGCCGCGGGCACCGTCGGGGAGGTGCTGTCCGGCCGCGGCGACCTGATCACGCTGCCGCTGCCGCCCGGCCGCCCGCTCGCGTCGCTGCCCGAACTGCTGGGCGCCGCACCGTCGTTGGCGGACGGGCGGGCGGTGTACCGGGTGCCGCGTTCGGCGCCCGCGCTGGCCGCGCTGCACGCCTGGTCGGCCGCGCAGGGCGTCGAGCTCGACGGGCTGGAGGTCCGCGCCAGCTCGCTGGAGGACGTCTTCCTCGACCTGGCCGCCGCCCACCGCCCCACCGGCCCTGCCGCCCGTCACGCCGCCGCCCGTCACCCCGCGCCCGACCCTGTCGCCGCTCCGGAAGCCCACCGTCACGCCGTTCCCGAGGGAGCCTCCCGATGAGCTGGTTCAGGTACGCCAAGGGCCAGTTCGGCCTGTCCTGGAAGGTGTTCTGGCGCAACCGGCGGTCCACCTTCATCGGGTTCCTGCTGCCGGTGCTGCTCAACCTGGTGATCGCCGCGCCGCTGCGCGACCAGCGGATCGGCGGGGTGAACGCCGCCGGCTACGTGGCGGTCGGGCTGCTCGGGCTGGCGCTGGTGACCTCGTTCGTCAACCTGCTGGGCGCCGTGGTGGCGCGCCGCGAGGAGCTGGTGCTCAAGCGGCTGCGCGGCACCGAGTGCCCGCCGAGCGCGGTGTTCGCCGGGCAGTTGGGCGCGGGCGCGGTCGTGGTGCTGATCCAGGCGCTGGTGCTGGGCGGCGTCGCGGTGGGCTGGTTCGGCGCCCCGCTGCCGGCCGATCCGGGGCTGCTGCTGCTCACCCTGCTCGGCGGCTACCT
This sequence comes from Kitasatospora sp. NPDC004531, assembly GCF_053602195.1. Classification (NCBI taxonomy): domain Bacteria; kingdom Bacillati; phylum Actinomycetota; class Actinomycetes; order Kitasatosporales; family Streptomycetaceae; genus Kitasatospora; species Kitasatospora sp. NPDC004531. Next base: position 23,512 of record NZ_JBSGDD010000040.1, read on the forward strand.
GCTGTTCTCGGTGCTGGCGGTGGCGCTCTCCGGGCTGACCCCGACCACCGAGACCGCCCCGCTGGTGGCCACGCCCGTCCTGGTGCTGTGCATGTTCGGCGCGGGCGTGTTCACCCCGGTCGCCTCGCTGCCCGACTGGCTGCGGGGGCCGGCGGGCGCGCTGCCGCTGTCGCCGGTGATCCGCGGGCTGCGCACGGCCTGGTTCGGCCGCGAGTTCGGCGCGGAGAGCTGGACCGGCGGCCCGCTGCGCGAGCTGGACCTGCTGCACGGATGGACGTCCGCCGCCCCGTCGCTGCTGCTGGTGGCAGCCTGGCTGGCGGCCGCGTTCGCACTCTCCCGCCGGCTGCTGCGCTGGGAGCCCCGACGCGGCTGACGCACCCCCCGACCGGCCCGCATGAAGCGCGAAACGCCGCCGGCCTCCCCGACCGGGGGCCGTCGGCGTTAAACAATGGAGCGTCAACTCCGCGCGACGTAGGCTGCGTTGTCCGAATCTTGTTCGAACGGCGCGAACCTTCGCCGCAGTTGAGACCGGAGACACCGCGTGACCTCCAGCACCACTCCCGCCGCCAAGGTCGACTTCTACTTCGACCCGGCCTGCCCGTTCGCCTGGATCACCTCCCGCTGGATCCTGGAGGTGCAGCAGCTCCGGCCGATCGACCTGCGGTTCCGGGTGATGAGCCTGTACGTGCTGAACGAGAACCGTGAACTGCCGGACTGGTACCGCGAGTTGGTCGACAACTCGCTGGCCCTCACGCGGATCTGCACCGCCGCCGCCGTCCAGCACGGCGAGGAGGTGCTCCCGGCGCTGTACACGGCCATGGGCACCCGGATCCACAACGGCGGGAACAAGGACTTCCCTGCCGTCGCCGCCGAGGCCCTCGCCGAGGCCGGGTTGCCCGCGGAGCTGCTCGCCGCCGCCGACACCGACCAGTGGGACGAGGCGCTGCGCAAGAGCCACCACGAGGGCATGGACCCGGTCGGCGAGGACGTCGGCACGCCGACCATCCACATCGACGGGGTGGCGTTCTTCGGCCCGGTGCTGAACTCGATCCCGCGCGGCGAGCAGGCCGCCGCCATCTTCGACGGCGCCCGGGCGCTGGCCAACTTCCCGGACTTCTTCGAGCTGAAGCGCACCCGCACCGGTTCGCTCAACTTCGACTGACAGCTGACAGCTGACAGCTGACGGCCGGCGGTCGGCCGCCGACATCGGACGGCTCACGGCCGCCGGCCCGCACCGGCACCCGCACCGACGAGGAGGAGACCCCCGATGGCCGCCACCATGAGCGCCGCCGAGTTCCTGGCCCTGCACGATCGCACCGACCCCTCGGACCCGCTGGTCCTGCCGAACGTCTGGGACGCGGTCAGCGCCCGGGCGTTCGCGGACGCCGGCTTCACCGCGCTGGCCACCTCCAGCTCGGCCGTCGCCGCCACCCTCGGCCACCGGGACGGCGGCCACACCCCGGCCGACGAGATGTTCGCCGCGGTCAAGCGAATCGCCCGTTCGGTGGACGTCCCGGTGACCGCCGACATCGAGGCGGGCTACGGCCTCGCCCCGGCCGAGATCGTCGAACGGCTGCTGGACGCGGGCGTGGTGGGCTGCAACCTGGAGGATTCCGTCGCCGCCGCCAGGCAGCTCAACGACCCGGACCGGCACGCCGATTGGCTCGCCCAGGTGCGCGCCGCCGCCGGCGACCGGCTGGTGCTGAACGCCCGGGTCGACACCTACCTGTTCGGCGACCGCACGGTGGAGTCGACCGTCAAGCGCGCCGCCCTGTACATCGACGCGGGCGTGGACGTCGTCTACCCGATCCTCGCCCCCGAGTCGGACCTGCCCGAACTCGCGGCCGCCGTCGCCCGCCCGCTGAACGCCCTCTGCCACCTCGACGCCACCACCCCGGCCCGCCTCGGCTCGCTCGGCGCCGCCCGCGTCACCTTCGGCGGCTCCCTCCAGGTCCGCACCGCGGAGGACATCACGGCCCTGGCCCGCCGCATCGCCCCGCAGTAGGCCACCGACGACACGCCCGCGGGCCCGCTCCGGCGATCGGAGCGGGCCCGCGGGCGTGGTCAGGGCAGGTCGAGGGTGATCACCGCCGTCGTGCCGAGCAGCACCGCCGGCGGCAGCACCGCCAGCGCGAAGGTGACGGCCCGCAGCCACGGCCGGCGGCCCCGGGCGGTCGGCAGGCCGGGCCAGCGGCGGACGGACTCGGCGGCGGCCGCCGCCCAGAGCCCGGCGCCGAGCGCGCCCAGCACGCCGGGCAGGTGCCCCCACTCGCCGAGCCGCAGCGCCAGCAGCCAGCACGCGGCGCCGGACACCGGCAGCGAGACGGCCTTCAGCCGGTCCAGCGGGCGGGACGGCCGCGTTCGGCGCGGGCGCACCATGCCGAGCAGCGCGAGCGCGGGCACGCCGGCCGCGAGCAGCGCGGTGCCGGCCAGCAGCACGGGGTGCGGGCTCTGCGGCTCGTCGAACTCGGCGGCGTCGATGCCGAGCAGCTCGAAGCCGATCCGCTCGACCGGGGTGCGGGTGGAGTTGGCGAGCACCACCACCGCCCGCCCGTCGGCGGTGTGGGCGAGGAACGTCCGGGTGCCGTTGGTGAGTCCGTTGTGCCAGCGGACGGTGGTGCCGCCGGCGTTCCACAGCTGCCAGCCGAGGCCGATGTGCCCGTCGCGGTCGGCGTAGTCGGGGACGGCGGCGCGCGGCCGGTGGGTGAGGGCGAGCGCGGCGGGCGGGTTCGGGCCGGCGTTGGCCCGCAGGAAGGCGGCCAGGTCCGCGCTGGTGGTCCAGGTGCCGGTGCCGACCGCTTCCCAACCGGGGTTGGTCCACGGCACGACCGGCGTGCCGGCGGTGTGGAACGGCAGCGCGGCGCCGTCCGGGGTGCCGGGGGTGGTGCGGACCGTGGTGCGGACCATGCCGAGCGGGGCGAGGACGCGCTCGCGCAGCGCGGTGGGGTAGTCGCGGCCGTCCACCTTGGCGAGGGTCTCGCCAAGCACGGCGTAGCCGAGATTGGAGTAGGACCACGCGGTGTCCGGCTTCGGGCCGAAGCCGGACAGGCCGGCCAGCGCGTGCACCGGGTCCGGCAGGATCGCGTAGCCGTTGCCGCCGAGCAGGTAGCCGGCCATCGCCAGCGGGAAGCGCGCGCCGTCGCTCGGGAAGGACGGCAACCCGGCGGTGTGGGTGGCCAGTTGCTCGACGGTGATGCCGGCCACCGCCGGGTCGGCGAAGGTCCGCTCGGGCCACAGCGCGCCGACGGTGTCGGTGAGCCGGATCCGCCCGTCCTCCAGCAGGCTGCCGAGCAGCGACGCGGTCAGCACCTTCTGGGCGGAACCGGTCTCGAACGCGGTGTCCGGCGTGACGGGGGTGGAGCCGTCGACCGTCCCCAGCGCGGCGCGGGTGACGGTGTCGTGGTCCACCACCGCGACCGAGACTCCGACCGAGCCGCCCGCGCCCTGCCCGTCCGGCAGCAGCGCGGCGACCCGCTCGGCCAACGCGGCGTCACCGCTGCGGTGCGCGGCGACCGGTGCGCTGCGCGGGCCGGCCGCGAAGGCGGCCAGTGCGGCGACCACGGCCACCGCCGCCGTCCACCGCGCACTCCTGCGGGCGGCTCGGGGCGGTGCCGAGGTGGTGTCGGACGGGGGCACGGGCTCCTCCGGGAGGTACGGGCGGCATGGTCGCCGCCGGTTGACGACACCTCACGTTCCCGCAGGTCAGCAGGGTGCCGCGGCGGCCGACCGGACCGCTTCGAAGTGGCCGATCGGCCACCCCGGGGGCGTGCGCGGCTGCGTACGGTGGGTGGCATGCACAACCGATCGGCCGGCGGTCCGCCCGTCCACGCCCGCACGGACGCCCGCACGGACGCCCCCGCGCGCCCGGGCGGCGGCGCCCGGCACACCCGCCTGCTGCCGTCCGTCCTCGCCGCACCCGCGCTGCTGCTGGCCCTGCTCGCCGACCTCGACCGCTGGTGGGGCATGCGGCCGGGGCCGCCCGCGGACGCCCTGTTCCTGCTCTCCGGCACGGCCATGGGCGTGCTCGCCGGGTGGGCGCTGCACCGCCCCGCACGGACCGCCCCGGCGGCCACCGGCGCCCTGCTGGTGTCCTTCGCCGCCTCCGCCGGGTACCACCTGCTGCCCGCCGGCCACCGGCCGACCGGCCTCACCGAGGCCCTCGCCGTCGCCCTGCTGCTGCCCCTGGTCGCCTACCGCTGCCGGCCGACGGCGGTCGCGGGCACCGCGCTCGCCTCCTTCGCCGCCCTGCTGGCCGCCGCCGGACGCGACGGCGGGCCGTACGACGTGGACAACGCGCTGCTGGTGCTGGTGCTGCTCGGCCCCGGCCTGCTGCTGCGCTGGCGGGCCGAACGCCAGGCCTGGCACATCGAACGCGCCGTCCGCGCGGAACGCGGCGCCCTCGCCCGCGACCTGCACGACATCGTCGCCCACCAGGTCACCGGCATCGTCGTCCAGGCCCAGGCGCTCCAGTACGTCGCGGCCCACGACCCCGCGCTGCTGCGCGAAGCCCTCGCCGACATCGAACACGCCGGGGCCGAGGCCATGACCGCCATGCGCCGCATGGTCGGCGCGCTGCGCGACGGCGAACACCTGCCCCGGAGCGCCGACTCACCGGCCGGCGGGCTCGCCGCCCTCGCCCGGCCCGGCGACCGCCACCGGGTCGAGGTCGCGGTCGACGGCCCGGCCGAGCTCGACCGCGTCCCGGCCGAGATCGGCGCCGCCGTCCTGCGGATCGCCCAGGAGGCCGTCACCAACGCCGACCGCCACGCCCGCGCCGCCACCCGGATCACCGTCCGGCTCCGCACCGACGACGGCCGGCTGCGGCTGGACGTCCACGACGACGGCCGGGGCCCGGCCCGCGCCCCCGGCGGGGACGGCTACGGCCTGATCGGCATGGCCGAACGCGCCAAACTCCTCGGCGGCGCCTTCCGGGCCGGCCCGGACCCGTCCGGCGCCGGCTGGCGCGTCACCGCCACGCTGCCGGGGACGGCCCGATGACCATCCGCGTCCTGCTCGCCGACGACCAGCGCATGGTCCGCACCGGCTTCCGCTACATCCTCGACGCCGAACCCGACATCGAGGTGGTCGCGGAGGCCGGCGACGGCATCGAAGCCCTCCGCCTCGCCGAGCAACACCGGCCCGACGTCTGCCTGTTGGACATCCGGATGCCCGGCCTGACCGGCCTCGACGTCACCCGCCGGCTGGCCGGCCCCGGCGTCCCGGACCCGCTCCGCGTCATCGTCGTCACCACCTTCGACCTCGACGAGTACGTCCACGAGGCGCTGCACGGCGGCGCCGCCGGCTTCCTGCTCAAGGACGCCGGCCCGGTCATGCTCATCGAGGCCGTCCGCGCCGCCGCGAGGGGCGAAGCCATGGTCTCCCCGCAGATCACGGTCCGCCTGCTGCGGCACTTCACCTCCCGCCGGGCCGCGCCCCCGGCCCGGCACCCCCTCACCGACCGCGAACTCGCCACCGTCCGCGCGGCCGCCACCGGCCTCACCAACCCCGAGATCGCCGACCGCCTCTACATCTCCCTCGGCACCGTCAAGAAGCACCTCGCCGCCGCCCAGCTGAAGCTCAACCTCCGCAACCGCGTCGAACTCGCCGCCTGGGCCCACCGCCACGGCCACCTCGACGACCCCACCTGACCCGCCCAACGCCACAGGCCCTCCCCGCCGCGCGGAGAGGGCCTGTGGCCTGCGGTTCTGCTGTGCCCCAGACAGGAATCGAACCTGCGACACCGGCTTTAGGAGAGCCGTGCTCTATCCCCTGAGCTACTGAGGCGCGGCCGACGGAACACCCCGCCGACCGGTCACAGCCTAGCGGATCGGGCCCGCACGGTGGCCCGCCGTTTCTCCGGCACCCGGTGGCCTCCCGCCGCCGGGCGGTCGAGGCGGCCGGGTCACTGCAGGACGTAGAGCGCGATCGCCACGGAGGCCACGCCTCCGGCGAGGCTGACGGCGGCCCGGAGACGCGGCTGGCCGTTGATCCGGGCACGGAGAGCCGGGGTGTGGTTCGGGTCGTGGAGTCGGGCGCGCTTGACGGCGTGGTCCCACTCGGCCTGCCTGCGGCTGCGGAGGCCCCGGAAGTCGGCGAGCAGGGCCAGGCCGTAGAGGCACATGACGACGCCCACGACGATGACGGCGACGCCCTCGACGAGGTTCTGCGAATCGGCGGCGCTGAGATACATGAAGCCTCCATGTCGTTCGACGGTCCCGAAGTCCCCGCCGGGCCCGGCGCGTTCGCCTCGTGCGCACCCGATCGGGCGACCTCATTGGTGCGACTGTATGACCGACCGCACCGGCCTGGCCGGGGTTCCGGCACAGGGAACCGGACCGGGCGTGGCCTTACGGTGGATTTGTTCGTTCTTGTGACAGATCCGACCTCTCCGAAAGGCACCGGCCCCGTGACTTCCTCTCCTCAGACTCCGTTCGGCGGCCTCGGCAGGATCCTGGTGATCATCCCGACCTACAACGAGGCGGAGAACGTCGAACGGATCGTCTCCCGGGTCCGGGTTGCCGTCCCGGAGGCCCATGTGCTGGTGGCGGACGACAACAGCCCCGACGGGACGGGCAAGTTGGCGGATGGGCTGGCCGAGGCCGACGAGCAGGTGCGGGTGCTGCACCGCAAGGGCAAGGAGGGCCTGGGCGCGGCGTACCTGGCCGGGTTCCGCTGGGGCATCGACAACGGGTACGACGTGCTGGTGGAGATGGACGCGGACGGCTCGCACCAGCCGGAGGAGCTGCCCCGGCTGCTGACCGCGCTGCGCAGCGCGGACCTGGTGCTGGGTTCGCGCTGGGTGCCGGGCGGCGCGGTGGTGAACTGGCCGAAGTCGCGGCTGCTGCTGTCCAAGGGCGGCTCGACGTACTCGCGGCTGATGCTGAACGTGCCGATCCGCGATGTCACCGGCGGCTACCGGGCGTTCCGCAAGGAGACGCTGCTGGGCCTCGGGATGGACCAGGTCGCCTCGCAGGGCTACTGCTTCCAGGTCGATCTGGCCTGGCGGGCCGTCAAGGCCGGGTTCAAGGTGGCCGAGGTGCCGATCACCTTCGTGGAGCGCGAGCACGGCGCGTCGAAGATGAGCCGCACCATCGTGGCGGAGGCCCTGTGGCGGGTCACCGCGTGGGGCGTCTCCGACCGGGTGGCGCGGCTCACCGGCAGGCGCTGAGCCGGGGCCCCACCGAAAAGCCTCCGCAGCCCGACGGGCGGGTGCGGAGGCTTCTCAAGTGCCCTGCTGTCTCAGCCGAGGCGCAGCAGGCGGTCGGCGATGGACGGCGGCGCCAGGTTCGTCTGGAGCGCGACCGGGACCTCGATCTTGTCCGCACCGTCGCCCGCCGACAGGGTGCCGACCTGGGTGCCGGCCGGCAGGGTGTGGGCGATCCGGCCGATCGGGGTGAGGGTCAGGTGCGCGGTGATGCCGGACCAGCCCGCCACCGTGAGGTCCTTGGTGGCCACCACCGGCACCTTGCCGCCGATGCCGTCGCTGACGTAGCCGACCACGTCGCCCTGCTTGGCCAGGGTCTGCCCGGTCAGCGCGGACTGCGCGGCCACGTTGATCTGCTGGCTGACCGGCTGGGCCGCCGTCACCAGGCCGTCGACCTTGGTCTGCGGCTGGCCGAGGGTGACGCCGACCAGGGTCCGCTTGACGCCGCCGATCTCCTTGACCGCCGCCCACATGAAGCAGGACTGCGCCGGGCTGGACGAGCCGGTCTTGCCGCCGATCATGCCGTTCTGGCCGAGCAGCTTGTTGGTGTTGTAGATCCGCTGGCCCTTGAAGTTGGTGTCGGGCTCGGCGATGACCTGGCGGAACACCTCGTCCTTGATCACCTCCTGGGCCAGCTTCACCTGGTCCTTGGCGGTCGACTTGGTGTCGTTGTTGTACCCGGCCGGGTCGGCGTAGCTGGTGTTGGTCATGCCGAGCTGCTTGGCGGTGTCGTTCATCTTCTTGACGAACGCCTCCTCGCTGCCGGAGTCCCAACGCGCCAGCAGGCGGGCCACGTTGTTCGCCGACGGCAGCATCAGCATCTCCAACGCCTCGTACTGGCTGAGCTGCTGGCCCTCCACCAGCGTCACCCGCGACTCGTCGCCGTTCGTCGACTCCTGCGCGGCCTGCTTGTCGACCGTCAGCATCGGGCCGGTCTGGCCCTTCTTCAACGGGTGCGCCTGCAGGATCAGGTACGCGTTCATCACCTTGGTGACGGACGCGATCGGCACCGGCGTCTCCTCGCCGGACGAACCGAGATCACCGACCCCGATCACCTCGGCCGCCGCCTGCCCCTTGGCCGGCCACGGGATGTTCAACTGCCCGCCCTGGAACGTGAACGAGTCCGCCAGCCCGAGCTTCGCCTTCGGCGCGGGCAGCGGGCGCAGCAGCTGCACGGACGCCAGCACGCCGAACACCACCGCCAGGAAGACGCCCCAGATCACCACCCGCTTCATCGCCCGCCGCAGCGGGGTCATCGGCCGGGCGCTCAGCGCCTTCAGCACCTCCAGCGCCTCGACGGTGCTCTCCGGCCCGGCGGCGGCGGGGGCGGCAGCGGCCGCCGGCGCGAGGACGGGCGCGGACGCGGCCACGGGCTTCGCGGGCGGGCTCGGCTTGGCGGGCGCCGGGGTAGGGGCCGGAGTCGGCTTGGACGCGGTCCCGTCCTTGGGCAGTCGCAGCATGACGGTCTGCTCGGGCTTGGCGGGAGCGTCCTTCGACTCCTCCGCCTCGTCGTCCGGCTCGACCTTCCCGATGCGCAGCGTCATCGTCGGCTCGGCCACGGCGGGAGCGGGCTTCTCCTCGACCTTCTCGACCTTCTCGATGCGCAGCGTCATCGTCAGCTCGGGCGTGGCCGGAGCGGGCTTCGCCTCGTCGTCGGCGTCCTCGTCCTCCGACTCCCCCGCTTCCGCCTCGGGCTCCGCAGCCTTCTCGACGCGCAGCGCCATGGTCGGCTCGACCACGACCGGAGCAGGCTTCTCGTCGGCCTCCTCGGCCTCCGCATCCTCCTCGGCCGTCTCGTCCTTCTCGGCCTTCTCGACGCGCAGCGTCATGGTCGGCTCGACCACAACCGGAGCAGGCGTCTTCTCGTCGGCGTCCTCGGCCTCCGGCTCCCCCGCAGCCGCCTCGGCCTCCCCGGACTCCTCGACGTCCTCCGGCTCCTCCTCCGCCTTCTCCCCCGGCTCGACGCGCAGCGTCATGGTCGGCTCGGCCACCGCCGGAGCGTCCGCCGACTCCTCTTCCTCCGTCGCCTTCGCCGCCGACACCCGCCCCAGCCGCAGCCCGGGCGCGTCCGCCGTCAGCGCGGCGCCGGCCTCCGGCAGGTCGAGGTCGGTGGCGGACTCGGACGGGTTCGTGGACTCCTCGGCGTCGCGAACGCGGAGGTGCACCGTGGAGGAGCCGCCCTCGCGAGGAGCTCGCTCTTCGGCTTCGGCCTCGGCCGGCCTCGTCGTGCCGTCGCGCGGTTCGCTCTGCGGGGACTTGCCCACGTAACCCACTCCTCCTCGTCCACCCCGGCGGTTGCCGGTCCGATCACACAAGCTGGTTTTTTTCGCGCGGGTTCTCGACCCACCCGAGTACCTGTACAGTCTCCGGCACCGTGGCCACGATGGCCCGCCGCACCCCGCCCCACCGGCGGTTTTCCCTGCCCGCACGGGCCGTTGCCGGTTCAGACGCGGCGGCGTCGGACGGCGGTTCCAGCCTGCCTGGCCAAGGTCACGATTCGGAGGCGTACTCGACAAGCCTGTGTGAGAGGCGTCACCCTGTCATTCATCCACGCGGGGAGGCTTGGATGGGCAGGAGCCGCAGAACTATTCCCGAGGAGCTGTTGCTGCTCGCGCTGGACCCGGCCACGGGTACCACCGCGCAGCCGCAGACCCTCGACCTCGGACTTGCCGGGGCGCAGCTCGTCGAGCTGTCCCTGGCCGGAAGGATAGTCCCGGACGGGGACCGGATCGCCGTGGTGGTGCCACGGCCGACCGGCGACCCGACGCTGGACCATGCGCTGGAGCTGTTGCGCAGGCGCGGCAGTCCGGTGCGCGCCGCGCACTGGATCGGCGGGCCGCGCCTGGGCCTGAGGCAGACGTACCTGGCGCACCTGGAGCGGTGCGGCATGGTGACGGCGGTGCCGGGCCAGGTGTGCGGCGTGCTGCCGACCACTCGCTATCAGGCGTCGGACGACTGCACCAACGCGGCGATCAAGCAGCGGCTGGACACGGCGATCCGCACCGGCGTGCCGCCGGACCCGCGGACGGCGGCGTTGGCGGCGCTGGCGCACGCGGTGGGTCTGGGCAAGCATCTGTACCCGGGCAACGAGGGGCGGTCCTCGCGCTCCCGGCTGCGGGACCTGATCCGGTACGACCCGCTGGGCGGGATGGTGGCCCACGCGGTGATGGACGTGCAGAACGGTCTGCCGGCCCAGCAGGGCAGGTCGGTGCCGGCCGGTTCGCGGGGGCCGGCCGGTCGGCCCGCCGCCGCGGGGCGCGGTGTCGCCAGCCGGGTGGGCGCGCGGTGAGCCGCGCGCGCCGTTAGGGCTTGTCGTTCGATGCGGTTCGAGGGCGGTCGTCCTGGTGCGAGGCGCCGGGTGGCCGCCCTTCACCGTCCCCGCGACCGTCCCCGCGCCGAGCCGTCCTGCACCGGCCCGTCCGGCGGCGGACGGGATTCCGCAGCGCCGGCGGCCGTCAGGCGTTCCGACGGACCGTCACGTGCGCGGGGGCGCGCGGGAAGTCCCTTAGCGCGCGGGGCGCGTGGTGCGCAAGTACCACCGTCCCCATTGAGCTATTTTCCGATGATCTGTTCTACCGTGCTGCTGCGATTCCCGGGCGTGGACCGCAGTTGAGGTGGCATGCTGCTCAGCGTCAGGGGGGTTGGTACCAATTACCGCACTGTTGCCAGTAGTGGGGCCGGAGGTCGATGTGTCCGCCAGCGTGAATCCGACGGTCCGACGTCGCAGGCTCGGCGCCGAGCTCCGGCGGCTGCGCGAGCTCCGCGGGATGACCGCGGAAGAAGTGGCCGGCCGCCTGATGGTCTCCCAGTCGAAGATCAGCCGACTGGAGAACGGCCGCCGTTCGATCAGCCCGCGCGACGTGCGCGACCTGTGCGAGGTCTACGCGGTCGACGACGAGCGGGTCCGCAACGGGCTGATGGAGATGGCCAAGGAGTCGCGCCAGCGCGGCTGGTGGCACGAGTTCGGCGACATCCCGTACAGCGTGTACATCGGCCTGGAGGCGGAGGCCTCGTCGATCCGGGCGTACGAATCCTCGTTCGTGCCGGGCCTGTTGCAGACCCCGGAGTACGCGGAGGCGGTGGTGACGGGCACCCAGCCGGACACCGACCCGGTGGCGATCCGGCGGCGGGTGGACGTGCGGCTCAAGCGCCAGCACCGGATACACGGCGAGGACCAGCTCGGCAGCCTGTGGGTGGTGGTGGACGAGGCGGTGCTGCGGCGGCAGGTCGGCGGGCCCCGGGTGATGGCGGAGCAGCTGTTCCAGCTGGTCGACCTCGGCGAGCGGCCGAACATCAACCTGCAGGTCATACCGTTCACGCACGGTGCGCATCCCGGTATGACCGGCACATTTTCCCTGATGGAGTTCCCGGAGTCCGCGGATTCCACGGTCGTCTACTTCGAAGGAGTGACGAGCGATCTCTACCTGGAGAAGGAAGCCGACGTCCGCCGCTATACCAATCTGTACGACCACCTGCGCGCCGCGGCGCTGAGCGTCACGGAAAGCCGGTCGATGATCACCGAATTGGCAGAGGAGTTCATGAAATGAGCAAGGCCATCGAGACCCTGACCTGGCGCAAGAGCAGCTACAGCGGCGGCAACGGCGCATGTGTGGAGATCGCTGTGCCGGGTGCTGCCTCGATCGCGGTCCGGGACTCCAAGGACCCGCAGGGCCCGCAGCTGCGCTTCTCCAGCGCGAGCTGGGCGGCTTTCGCGTCCGCCGCCGGCGCGGGCGCCTTCGGCACGGTCTGATCCACGGCTCCCTGCACAGCGTCCGGTGCCCGCCGCTCCCCCTGCGGCGGGCACCGTCGCGTCCGGGGCCGGCCGAGGGATCAACTGCCCACGGGGTAGCGGGTGTTCCAGCCCTCGGTGCCGTGCAGGGCGGGGCCGTGCAGGAGTTCCAGCACCAGGTCGTCGGCGAGTTCCAGGATCGCGCCCCGGCCCTCCAGTTCGACCAGCAGGTCGGGCGGCAGCGCGGTCTCGCCGTGCAGGGCGCCCAGCAGGTTGCCGCAGATGGAGCCGGTGGAGTCGCTGTCGCCGGAGTGGTTGACGGCCAGCAGCAGGCCGCTGCGGACGTCCTCGGCGACCAGCGCGCAGTACAGGCCGATGGCGAGCGACTCCTCGGCGGTCCAGCCCGCGCCGAGTTCCTCGACGCGTTCGGCGGACGGCACGCCGGCCCGGACGGCGTCCAGGGCGGCGCGCAGCGCGCCGGTGGTCTCCTCGTGGCCGGGCCGTTCGGAGAGCAGCGCCAGGGCGAGGTGGACGCCCTCCTCCAGGGTGCCGCCGCGGGCGACCGCGTGGACGATCACCGCGAACGCCCCGGCGGACAGGTAGCCGGTGGGGTGGCCGTGGGTCAGCACCGAGCACTCGACGGCCAGTTGGAACACCAGGGCCGGGTCCCAGGCGGTGAGCAGGCCGAACGGGGCGGCCCGCATCACGGTGCCGCAGCCCTTGGAGCCGGGGTTGCGCGGCTCCTCGACGGTGGCGGGCGGCCCGTCGCCGGTGCCGGCCAGGCCGCTCAGGCAGGCGTTGCCGGGGGCGCGGCGCTCGTACAGCCACTCCTCGCGGCCGAGCCAGCCGAGGTCCTTGCGGCGCTCGTCCGGGCCCCAGTCCTGCTGGGTGGTGTACCAGCGCAGGTAGGCGCGGTGCACGTCGGACGGCGGGTGCCAGTGGCCGGTGTCGCGGCCGACGTGGGCGCGGATCAGGCCGTCGACGGTGAACAGGCTCATCTGGGTGTCGTCGGTGACGGCGCCGCGCCGCCCGTAGGCGGGGACGTAGCCGGTGACGCCCGCCTCGCCGTGGGCGGCGCGGATCTGCTCCAGCCGCTCGAACTCGATGCCGGCGCCGAGCGCGTCGCCGATCGCGCCGCCGAGCAGGCAGCCCCGCACCCGGCTGCGGAAGTCCTGCTGCTGGGCGCGTGACCACAGGGGCATCACGGGTGGGGGCCTTTCGGTCGGCGGCGTCGGACAGCAGACGCACTGTATTCGAAGGTCCGGTCGAAACCGCCGGGCTCCACCGAACATCCATCCGCCCGCCGCCGGGAGGCCGCCCTCAGTCGAGCACCGGCAGCAGCCGGGGCAGGTGCCCGTCCGAGGCGAGGGCGGCCGCGCGCCGCTCGGCGGACACCTCGCCGTAGTCGGTGGTGCGCTGCCGGGCGGGCCGGCCGGCCAGCGCGGCGATCGCCTCCAGGTCGCGGACCGACTTGTAGGAGCCCCAGGAGGAGCCCGCCATCCGGGAGATGGTCTCCTCCATGAGCGTCCCGCCGAGGTCGTTGGCGCCGCTGCGGAGCATCTCGGCGGCGCCCTCCGCGCCGAGCTTCACCCAGCTGGTCTGGATGTTGCGGATGTGCGGGTGCAGCAGCAGCCGGGCCATCGCGGTGACCGCCCGGTTGTCGCGCGCGGTCGGGCCGGGCCGGGCGATGCCCGCCAGGTACACGGGGGCGTTGGTGTGCACGAACGGCAGCGTGACGAACTCGGTGAACCCGCCCGTGCGCTGCTGGAGTTCGGCGAGCAGCCGCAGGTGGCCGAGCCAGTGCTTCGGGGTGTCGACGTGCCCGTACATCATGGTGGACGACGAGCGCAGGCCCGACTCGTGGGCGGCGGTGACGACTTCGACCCAGGTCGCGGCGGGCAGCTTGCCCTTGGTGAGGATCCAGCGCACCTCGTCGTCGAGGATCTCGGCGGCGGTGCCGGGGATCGAGTCCAGCCCGGCCTCCTTGGCGGCGGCCAGCCAGTCGCGGATCGACATCCCGGTGCGGGTGGCGCCGTTGACGACCTCCATCGGCGAGAACGCGTGCACGTGGATGCCGGGCACCCGCTGCTTCACGGCCCGGGCGATGTCGAAGTAGGCGGTACCGGGCAGGTCGGGGTGGATGCCGCCCTGCATGCACACCTCGGTCGCGCCGACCTGCCAGGCCTGCTCGGCGCGTTCGGCGACCTGGTCGAGCGAGAGGGTGTACGCGTCGGCGTCGGTGCGGCGCTGGGCGAACGCGCAGAACCGGCAGCCGGTGTAGCAGACGTTGGTGAAGTTGATGTTCCGGGTGACGCAGTACGTCACCTCCTCGCCGACGGTGTCGCGGCGCAGCTCGTCGGCGATCCGGGTGAGGGCGTCCAGCGCCTCGCCGTCGGCGTGGAACAGCGCGAGGGCCTGGTCGTCCGTCAGCTTCGTCGGGTCGTCGGCGGCCACCGACAGCGCGGCCCGGACGTCCGCGTCCAGTCGGCGCGGGGCGGGGACGGCGGCCTGTTCGCGCAGCGCGTCCCAGTCGCCGTAGACGTCGTCGAAGTCGGAGCGGCGGTCGCCGGTGCGGCCCTCGGTGTCGACGGTGCGGAACAGGTCGGTGCGGCCGCCGCCGGTCATCGGCTCGTCGGGTTCCTGCCAGGGCAGGCCGACCGGGTTGCGGCCCTCGACGGCGAGGCCGGTGGCGGGGTCGGCGAGGGCGCGGACGTGCGGCAGCAGGCGGGGGTCGAGCCAGGGTTCGCCGCGCTTGAGGTACTCGGGGTAGACCGTCAACCGCTCGCGCAGGGTGTACCCGGCCTCGGCGGTCCGTTCGGCCAGGTCTTCGATGTGTGGCCAGGGGCGTTCCGGGTTGACGTGGTCGGGGGTCAGCGGCGAGATGCCGCCCCAGTCGTCCAGGCCGGCGCCGATCAGCAGCGCGAACTCGGCGTCCACCAGGTTCGGCGGGGCCTGGATCCGGGCGGCGGGGCCGAGCACCAGCCGGGCCACCGCCACGGCGGCGGCCAGCTCGGAGAGTTCGGCGTCCGGCATGGCCCGCATCGCGGTGTCCGGCTTGGCCCGGAAGTTCTGCACGATCACCTCCTGCACGCCCTGGTAGGCGCGGGCCACCTTGCGGATCGCCAGCAGCGACTCGGCCCGCTCCTGATAGGTCTCGCCGATCCCGATCAGCACCCCGGTGGTGAACGGGACGGCGCTGCGCCCGGCGTCCTCCAGCACCCGCAGCCGCACGGCGGGCTCCTTGTCCGGGGAGCCGTGGTGCGGGCCGCCGGGCTCCGACCACAGGCGGGTGGCGGTGGTCTCCAGCATCATGCCCATGGACGGGGCGACGGGCTTGAGGCGCTGGAAGTCCGTCCAGGACAGCACGCCGGGGTTCAGGTGCGGCAGCAGCCCGGTCTCCTCCAGCACCCGCACGGCCATCGCCCGGACGTACGCCAGGGTGTCGTCGTAGCCGTGCGCGTCCAGCCACTCGCGGGCCTCCGGCCAGCGGTCCTCGGGGCGGTCGCCGAGCGTGAACAGGGCTTCCTTGCAGCCGAGTTCGGCACCCTTGCGGGCGATCTCCAGCACCTCGTCCGGGGACAGGTACATCCCGTGGCCGTCCTTGCGGAGCCTGCCGGGCACGGTGACGAAGGTGCAGTAGTGGCAGCGGTCCCGGCACAGCCGGGTGAGCGGGATGAACACCTTCCGCGAGTACGTGATCACCCCGGGCCGGCCGGCCTGCTCCAGCCCGGCGTCCCGGACCCGCGCGGCCACCGCGCACAGCTGCTCCAGGTCCGCGCCGCGCGCCTGGAGCAGCACCGCGGCCTCCGCGGCGTCCAGCGCCACCCCGTCCCTGGCCCGGCGCAGCGCCCGCCGCATGGCCGTGGTGGTGGGGTACTGGGGCTGCGAGGGCTGGTCGTTCATGGGCCCGACCCTACGCGAGCCGTACGCCTGTGGGAGTACCCGACCCTGAGGGCGTCTCAGGGTCGTCATGCGCCGGATACGACGCGAGACGTACCGCAATCTGCTGCCGCCGGGCGACGCGTCGAACAGCTGCGCGCGGCTTCAATGGACAGTGACAGCGAACGAACTCCGAAGGGGGCCGCAGTGGACCAGGAATCCACCGCAGTACAGGACTTGACGCCGAAGCGGACCGGCCGGCCGCGCGCCGCCGTGCGGATCGGCGTGCCCGCGGCGATCGCCGCCGCGGTCGCCACCGGCCTCGGCCTGGTGCCCGCGCTGGCCAGCGACGAGTCGCCGAACCTGCCCGCCATCAGCGCCCAGGACCTGATCGCCAAGGCCCTCTCGGCGAACACCGACACCTTCACCGGCACCGTCCGGGTCAACGCCGACCTGGGCCTGCCCGGCGCGCTGACCGACGCCGCCACCGGCTCCGGCCCGATCGGCGAACTCGCCCGCAGCGCCGGCGCGAAGACCGGCAGCGCCGACCCGCAGCTGAAGGCCGTCGAACTGCTCGGCGGCTCGCACACCCTGACGGTCGCCTCCGACGGCCCGGACCGCCAGAAGCTCACCCTGTCCGGCCAGAAGTCCGGCTACGAGCTGGTCCACAACGGCGACCAGGTGTGGGCGTACGACCGCAACTCCCAGCAGGCGCTGCACCTGACCGGCGCCGACGGGCACCGCCCCGACGGCAAGGAGGGCATCGGCTCGATCACCCCGCAGGACGTCGCCAAGCAGCTGCTGGAGCACTCCGCGGACTCCACCTCGGTCACCGTCGACGGCACCGAGCGGGTCGCCGGGCACGCCGCGTACAAGCTCAGCGTCAAGCCCAAGCAGGCCGGCTCCACGGTCGCCGAGATCCGGGTCTCGATCGACGCCGAGAAGGGCCTGCCGCTGGCCGTGCAGCTGCGCACGGTGGACGACGCGACCGCGTTCGACGTCCGCTTCGGCACCCTGTCCTACGCCAAGCCGGACGCCAAGACCTTCCAGTTCACCGTCCCCAAGGGCGCCAAGGTGGTCGAGCGGTCCCCGGGCCAGCACGACGCCAACCCGCTGCCGTCCGTCCCGGGCCTGCCGACCGCCGGCGACGCGGGCAAGGCGGACGTCATCGGCGAGGGCTGGACGGCCGTGCTGCGCGCCGAGGCGGGCGCGGACGCCGCGAAGGGCCTCGCCAAGTTCGCCGGCCACCCGGCCAAGGGCGGCACCCTGGTGTCCACCCGGGTGGTCAACGCCCTGGTCACCGACGACGGCAAGGTGTACGTGGGCGCCGTCACCGCGGAGACCCTGGAGCGGGTCGCCGCCACCGGCAAGTAGCCGTCGCGCGGGGCCCCGGGGAGTCGGCACCCCGGGGCCCCGCGTCGTGTTCCGGCCCGGCGCGACTCTTGACGCGGGCTCGGGCGAACCGGTGGGATGGTGCGCCGCCGCGGGCCGTTCGTCCGCTGTTCGCCCGCCCGTCCGCTCAGTCCGCCCGTCCGCTGGGAGCACCGTGCCGATCCGCCGCCGTTCAGCCCTGCTCGGCGGGATCGCGGTCGCCTGCGCCGCCGCCCTGGCCCGCTGCGGACCGGCCGTCGCCGACTCCTCCGGCCACCCCGCCGGGCTGCTGGAGGTCACCTGCGGCTGGAGCTCCGGCCCCGACCGCAACGGCCTGCAGGCCCTGCTCGCCGCCCTCAAGGGCCACGCCCCGGACGTCACCTTCGTCACCGGCGACGGCTCCACCGACACCGACCCGGCCGCCCGCCTCGCCACCGGCCGCCCACCGGACAGCCTCCGCTGCTCCGGCGGCGCCGAACTCGCCGCCCTGGCCCCGCACTTGGAGCCCCTCGACGCACTCGCCCGGGGTCGCCGCTGGGCCGCCGGCCTGCCCGCCGCGCTCCGCCCCCGCCTGCGGGCCGGCAACCGGCTGTACGGCGTCCCGGCGGGCGTGCGCCGCACCAACCTGCTCTGGTCGCACCCCCAGGTCCTCGCCGAGGCCGCCGCCGACCCCGCCCCGGCCGACCCGAACCTGCTGATCGCCCAGCTCCAGCGCGTCACCGCCACCGGCCGCCCCGCCCTCGCCGTCGGCGGCCCCGCCGAGGTGCTCCACCTCGCCGAGACCGTCCTGCTGGCCGCCCACGGCCCCGACGCGTTCACCGCCCTCTGGCAGCCCGGCGGCCCCTGGAGCTCCCCCGCCACCACCGGTGCCCTGCGCGTCCTGGACACCCTGCTCGCCCACGCCGCCCCGATCGGCCCCGACGCCGACTGGACGGACGCCGCCCGCCTCCTCGGCACCGGCGGGGCCGGCTACCTGCTCACCGGGGACTGGGCCGACGGCTGGCTCCGCGACAACCTCGCCCTGCGCCCCGGCGCCGACTACCGCTGGGCCGCCGCGCCCGGCACCGCGACGCTGTTCCAGTCCCGCGCCGACGTCTTCGTCCTCCCGCGCGACGCCCGCCACCGCGCCGCCGCCCTCGCCTGGCTGGACGTCTGCGCGAGCCTCGACGGCCAGATCGCCCTCAACGGCGCCCGCGCCGCCGTCCCCGCCCGCACCGACCTGCCCGAGCCCGCCCTCGCCCTGTTCGGCGCGTACGCCCGCTGGTCACTGGACGAGTGGCGCCTTCGCCGCCCCCTCGACTCC
The DNA here is from genome assembly GCF_053602195.1 of Kitasatospora sp. NPDC004531. Classification (NCBI taxonomy): domain Bacteria; kingdom Bacillati; phylum Actinomycetota; class Actinomycetes; order Kitasatosporales; family Streptomycetaceae; genus Kitasatospora; species Kitasatospora sp. NPDC004531. Next base: position 41,998 of record NZ_JBSGDD010000040.1, read on the forward strand.
CTCGCCCACGGCGGCCTGCTCGACCACCGCCGGCGCACCGCCGCGCTGGCCGCCGCCACGGCGTTCACCACCCACCGCGACAGCACCCGCCTGGCGCGCGACCTGGCGGCCGGCTGACCGCACCCGGTGCAGCGCGTCCGCGCTCAGCACCACCAGCGCCACCCACACCAGCCCGAAGCCCGCCCAGCGGGCCGGCGACATCGACTCGTGGAAGACCGTCACCCCGATCAGGAACTGGAACACCGGCGCCAGGTACTGCAACAGCCCCAGCGTGGTCAGCGGCACCCGCAGCGCGGCCGCCCCGAAGCACATCAACGGCACCGCCGTGATCACCCCGCTCGCCATCAGCAGCGCCGTGTGCCCCCAGCCGTACTGCCCCAGACTGCCTTCGCCGCGCACCCCCAGGTACACCAGGAACCCGAGCGCGAACGGGAACATCACCGCGCTCTCCACCGCCAGGCTCTCCGCCCCGCCCAGCGCGACCTTCTTCTTCAGCAGCCCGTACGTCGCGAACGAGAACGCCAGCGTCAACGCGATCCACGGCAGCCGGCCGTACGCCACCGTCAGCACCGCGACCGCCGCCACCCCGACCCCGACCGCCGCCCACTGCGCCGTCCGCAGCCGCTCGCGCAGCACCAGCACGCCGAACGCGATCGTCACCAGCGGATTGATGAAGTACCCGAGACTCGTCTCCACCACGTGCCCGGCGTTCACCGCCCAGATGTACACGCCCCAGTTCACCGAGACGGTGACCGCCGCCAACGCCAGCAGCGCCAGCCTCCTCGGCTGGCGCAGCAACGGGCGTATCCACCCCCAGCGCCGGCGCACCAGCAGCATCACCGCCACCGCCACCAGCGACCACACCATCCGGTTCGCCAGGATGTCCGTCGCCCCGGCCGGCTCCAGCAGCGGCCAGAACAGCGGGAACAACCCCCACATCCCGTACGCCGCGAACCCGTTCCACAAACCGACCCTGGCCTCCCGCGAACCCTCCGCCATGGCCCTGCCCTTCACCCGCGCACGAAACGTCCTACGAAAGGTAGCGGCACGCGGGTGAAGGTGTCATCCCCAAAAAGAGCTTTTGCTGCTGACGGGTCGGTGATCAGCGACTCGTGGGCGTCCCCCCTACTCGCTCACCGTCCACGTACTGGACCCCGCCAGCAGCCCGGCCAGCTCCCCCCGCCCCTTCTGCTCCTCCGCCATAGCCAACTGATCCGCCATCTGCGTGTCGTACACCGGCCTCGCCACGTCCCGCAGGACCCCGATCGGCGTGTGGTGCAGCGCGTCCGCCTCCGCGAGTCGACTGAGCGCGAACGCCGTCGCCGGGCTGCTCGCGTGCGCGTCGTGGACGAGCGGCTCGCCCTCCCCCCGGGGGACGATCCGCAGCTCGCCGTCCGCGCCGCGGGTCACCTGCCGCTCCGCGCCGACCAGGACCGGCTGCCCGTGCTCCAGCCGGATCAGCGCCTCGTCCCGCGTCCCGGGCTCCTTGAGGAGCTCGAACGCCCCGTCGTTGAAGATGTTGCAGTTCTGGTAGATCTCCACCAGCGCGGCGCCCTCGTGCTGCGCGGCCGCCCGCAGCACCGACTGCAGGTGCTGCCGGTCGGAGTCGATGGTCCGCGCCACGAAGCTCGCCTCCGCCCCGATGGCCAGCGACAGCGGGTTGAACGGCGCGTCCAGCGACCCCATCGGCGTCGACTTGGTGATCTTGCCGACCTCGCTGGTCGGCGAGTACTGCCCCTTCGTCAGTCCGTAGATCCGGTTGTTGAACAGCAGGATCTTCAGATTGACGTTCCGCCGCAGCGCGTGGATCAGGTGGTTGCCGCCGATCGACAGCGCGTCCCCGTCGCCCGTCACCACCCACACCGACAGGTCCGGACGGGACGCCGCCAGGCCGGTCGCGATCGCCGGGGCGCGCCCGTGGATCGAGTGCATCCCGTACGTGTTCATGTAGTACGGGAACCGCGAGGAGCAGCCGATGCCGGAGACGAAGACGGTGTTCTCGCGCCGGATGCCGAGCTCCGGCATGAACGACTGGACGGCGGCCAGGATCGCGTAGTCGCCGCAGCCGGGGCACCAGCGCACTTCCTGGTCGGTCTTGAAGTCCTTCGCGGACTGCGGGGCGTCGGCCTTGGGGACGAGCCGCAGGGCGGGGAAGTCGGTCATCGGGTCTCCTCCGCGTCGAGCGTGCCGATCGCCGCGTGCAGCACGTCGGCGAGCTGGGCGGCCTTGAACGGCAGGCCGCGCACCTGGTTGTAGGACTGCGCGTCGACCAGGTACTTCGCGCGCAGCAGCAGGGCGAGCTGCCCGAGGTTCATCTCGGGGACGATCACCCGCTCGTACCGGCGCAGCACCGTGCCGAGGTTGGCGGGGAACGGGTTGAGGTGGCGCAGGTGCGCCTGGGCGATCCGGCCGCCGTCCGCGCGGACCCGGCGCACGGCGGCGGTGATCGGGCCGTAGGTCGAGCCCCAGCCGAGGACCAGGACGCGGGCCTCGCCGCTCGGGTCGTCGACCTCGACGTCGGGGACCTCGATGCCGTCGATCTTGGCCTGCCGGGTGCGGACCATGAAGTCGTGGTTGGCGGGGTCGTAGGAGATGTTGCCGGTGCCGTCCTGCTTCTCGATGCCGCCGATGCGGTGTTCGAGGCCGGGCGTGCCGGGGACGGCCCAGGGCCGGGCGAGCGTCTGCGGGTCGCGCTGGTAGGGGCGGAAGGTGCCGTCGGGGCCGTTCGGCTCGGTGGCGAACTCGACGCGCAGGTCCGGGAGTTCGTCGACGTCCGGGATCTTCCACGGCTCGGAGCCGTTGGCCAGGTAGCCGTCGGAGAGCAGGAACACCGGGGTCCGGTAGGTGAGCGCGATCCGGGCCGCGTCGAGCGCGGCGCCGAAGCACTCGGCGGGCGTCGCGGGGGCGACGATCGGCACCGGGGCCTCGCCGTTGCGGCCGAACATCGCCTGCAGCAGGTCGGCCTGCTCGGTCTTGGTCGGCAGGCCGGTGGACGGGCCGCCACGCTGGATGTCGACCACCAGCAGCGGCAGTTCGAGCGACACCGCGAGGCCGATGGTCTCCGACTTCAGCGCCACGCCGGGGCCGGACGTGGTGGTCACGCCCAGCGCGCCGCCGAACGCCGCGCCGAGCGCCGCGCCGATGCCGGCGATCTCGTCCTCGGCCTGGAAGGTCCGCACGCCGAAGTTCTTGTGCTTGGACAGCTCGTGCAGGATGTCCGACGCGGGGGTGATCGGATAGGACCCGAGGAACACCGGCAGCCCGGACCGCTCCCCCGCCGCGACCAGGCCGTAGGACAGCGCCAGGTTGCCGGAGATGTTGCGGTAGGTGCCGGCCGGCAGCTTCGCCGGCGGGACCTCGTAGGAGACCGCGAAGTCCTCGGTGGTCTCGCCGAAGTTCCAACCCGCCCGGAACGCCGCCACGTTGGCCTCGGCGATCAGCGGCTTCTTCGCGAACTTCTGACGCAGGAACAACTCCGTTCCGTGCGTGGGCCGGTGGTACATCCACGACAGCAGGCCCAGCGCGAACATGTTCTTCGCCCGCTCGGCGTCCTTGCGCGCCAGGCCGCTGTCCTTCAACGCCTCCAGCGTCAGCGTGGTCAGCGGGACGGGGTGCAGCCGGAACGCCTCCAGCGAACCGTCCGACCGCGGGTCCGCGGCGTACCCGACCTTCGCCAGCGCGCGCTTGGTGAACTCGTCCGTGTTGACGATGATCTCGGCGCCGGCCGGCAGGTCCGGCAGGTTCGCCTTCAACGCCGCCGGGTTCATCGCCACCAGCACGTCGGGGGCGTCGCCGGGCGTCAGGATGTCATGGTCCGCGAAGTGCAGCTGGAAGCTCGACACACCCGGCAGGGTGCCTGCGGGGGCCCGGATCTCCGCCGGGAAGTTCGGCAGCGTCGACAGGTCGTTGCCGAACGCCGCCGTCTCCGAGGTGAACCGGTCGCCGGTGAGCTGCATACCGTCGCCCGAGTCGCCGGCGAAACGGATGATCACCCGGTCCAACCGCCGGATCGGCTTGGCCGGCCGCCCGGACCCGCCCTGCGGGCCCGAACGGGGCGAGGCCGGGCCCGACCGGCGCTCGCCGCCCGGGCCGTCCACTGCCTCTGACTGATCGACCTGACTGGTCACTGCCGCGGACCTCCTCAAGAAGGAGCCAGCAGCGGGCGTGAGCCGTGTGCCCCGTCCGCCTGGCGCACCAAGGGAATCCTAAACAGCTGGAGCAGCCCTGGAAGGGAACTCGCGAAGACCGCCCCGACGGGTCTCCCGGCCGGTCACGACTCCAAATACGCCAGCACCGCGAGAACCCGCCGGTGATCCTCCTGGCTCGGCCCCAAACGCAGTTTCTGGAAGATGTTCGACACATGCTTCTCCACCGCACCGTCGGACACCACCAGTTGCTTGGCGATCGCCGCGTTCGTCCGGCCCTCCGCCATCAGCCCCAGCACCTCGCGCTCACGGGGCGTCAGGTTCGCCAGCGTGTCCACCTGCCGGCTGCGGCTCAGCAACTGCTGCACCACCTCCGGATCCAGCGCGGTGCCGCCCTGCGCCACCCGGGTCACCGCCTCCGCGAACTCCCGCACCTCCGCGACCCGGTCCTTCAACAGGTAGCCCACCCCGCGGGTCGAACCCGCCAGCAGCTCACCCGCGTACTGCTCCTCGACGTGCTGCGACAGCACCAGCACACCCAGCTGCGGATACCGCTTGCGCAGCTCCACGCACGCCCTCACCCCCTCATCGGTGTGCGTCGGCGGCATCCGCACGTCCGCCACCACGACGTCCGGCAACGCGCCCTCCCCCTGCAGCCCGTCCACCGCCCGCAGCAACGCGTCCCCGTCCCCGACCCCCGCCACGACCTCCATCCCCCGGTCCGTCAGCAACCGCGTCAGCCCCTCCCGGAGCAGCACGGAATCCTCGGCGATCACCACACGCAACATGCCACGAACCCTAGCGGGCGCGGAAGGATGCGAGACCAGGGAGCGCACAACCAGGGGCGCGTGGGGGCACCTCCCGGCCCGCCAGGGCTGGGGGAGAACTGCGCGACAAGCGCAAGGCCCGTCCGCAAGGTCGCGATCAAGTGCAGGTCATTGTCCTGCGTCGCGATCTTTCCGATGTGGTGCGTTCCCATTCGCGCAGTTCCCCGCGCCCCCGGTTTCGCACCCACTCACATGGTGCGGATGGCCACCGTGTCGCAGAGCTCCTGGAGCGCCGCCTTCGCCGGGCAGTCCGGCAGCGGGTCGAGCAGCGCACGCGCTTCCTCCGCGTAGCGCAGCGTCTCCCGCCGCGCCCGCTCCAGCGCGGGGTGCCGGCGCAGCAGGCGCAGCGCTTCCGCGTGGGCGGCGTCGTCGGCCGCCAGGTCGGTGTCGAGGAGTTCGCGCAGTCGCACGTCCTCCGCGTCGGCCGGGTCGACGGGCAGCTGGCGCAGCAGCAGGACGGGCAGCGTGGGGACGCCCTCGCGCAGGTCGGTGCCGGGGGTCTTGCCGGACTCGTGGCCGTCGGAGGCGATGTCGAGGACGTCGTCGGCGAGCTGGAACGCGGTGCCGATCCGTTCGCCGTACTGGGTGAGCAGGTCGACGATCCACGGTTCGGCGCCGGCCATCATCGCGCCGAAGCGGCAGGAGACGGCGATCAGCGAGCCGGTCTTGCCGGAGAGGACGTCGAGGTAGTGCTGGAGCGGGTCGTCCTCGGGGCGGGGGCCGACGGTCTCCAGGATCTGGCCGGTGACGAGTCGTTCGAACGCGTCGGCCTGGACCCGGACGGCTTCGGGGCCGAGGTCGGAGAGCACCTGGGAGGCGCGGGAGAACAGGAAGTCGCCGGTGAGGATGGCGACGGAGTTGTCCCAGCGGCTGTTGGCGCTGGGGGCGCCGCGCCGCACGGGGGCCTCGTCCATCACGTCGTCGTGGTAGAGCGTCGCGAGGTGGGTCAGTTCGACCACCACGGCGGACGGCACCACGCCGGGTGCGGCGGCGTCGCCGAACTGGGCGGCGAGCATCACCAGCAGCGGCCTGAACCGCTTCCCCCCGGCCTCGATGAGGTGGCTGGCGGTCACCGTGATGAAGGGCACGTCGCACTTGACGGCCTCGATCAGGGCGGCCTCCACGGCCTCCATCCCGGCCTGGACGTCACGGGTCAGATCGCGGTCCTGCACGCTCAGCCCGAAGGGCCCCACGACGGTCACGCTGACCACTCCTGTCCCTGGTCGATCCAGCGGGCCGGTCCCTCAGCGCCGCCGATGCACATACAAGGCAGCGTATCCGGTCCGGAGTGGATCACTGCACGGGCCTGGGCCCTTCCCCCGCTGGTGGCGGGCCCGACCAGTGCCCAGGACACGAGCCCCAGCTCAGCGCGGCACGATCCGGGTGAGGTCCAGCTCGATACGGAAAGGGAGTTCGGTGATCAACTTGCCGTGATGAACGGCCACTCCGGGGGCCGGGGCGTACACCCCGGTCTCCTCGTCCAGGTGGAACTCGTAGACCACCGGGGAGCCGTCCTCACCGCGCTCGACCCGCCAGAAGTACGGCACGCCCGCCTCGGCGTACATGCCGGGCTTGCGGAAGCGGTCGTCGCTGCGCGAGCCGTGCGAGACCACCTCGACGGCGAGCTTCACGGCGGTGACGGGAACGCGCTCCATGGTGAAGAAGTCGAGCCCGGTCCGGTCGAAGACGATCGCGTCGGGCTTGGGCGCGTTGTGGGGATCGACCAGCACGCAACGCCTGATGCCGGCCTCGTACGCCCCCTGGCAGGCGCGGTGGAGTGCGAAGAACAGCTCGTCCCGCACAGTGTCGTGCCACTGGCCGGTCCGGCCGCGGATCGCGAACCCGCCGTCCACCAGCTCGAACTCGAAGGGCCAATCAGAGTCCTTGACCTGGTCGTACGTCCAGCCCGTGGAGGGTGGAAAACGCCAGTCAGCAGTCGCCGCGTCCATCCGATACGCCGCCTTCCTTGTGCCCTTTCCACGGACAACGAGTCGGCCCCCGCCAGGTGGTGGCGGGGGCCGGAACGCTGGGCGAACGGGTCAGCGGACGAAGAGGGCGGCCTTGGTGGCCAGGTCGAGGAAGTACTGCGGGAGCAGGCCGAGGCCCAGGGTGACCAGGACGCCGAAGGCGATGGTGGTGGCGGTGAGGGTGCTGGGGACGGCGACGGCGGGGCCGGAGGGCTGGGGGTCGGAGAAGAACATCAGGACGATGACGCGGATGTAGAAGAAGGCGGCGATCGCGGAGGACAGCACACCGACGATCACCAGCGGGGTCGCGCCGCCGCCGGCCGCGGCCTGGAAGACGGCGAACTTGCCGGTGAAGCCGGAGGTGAGCGGGATGCCCGCGAAGGCCAGCAGGAACAGCGCGAAGACCGCCGCGAGCAGCGGCGAGCGCCGGCCGAGCCCGGCCCAGCTGGACAGGTGGGTGGCTTCGCCCTTGGAGTCGCGGACCAGGGTGACGACGGCGAACGCGCCGAGGGTGACGAAGGAGTACGCGAGCAGGTAGAAGAGGACGGCGGCGACGCCGCGCCGGTCGGTGGCGATCAGGCCGGTGAGGATGAACCCGGCGTGCGCGACGGAGGAGTAGGCGAGCAGCCGCTTCACGTCCTGCTGGGTGACGGCGAGGATCGAGCCGACCACCATGGTGAGGATCGCGACGCCCCACATGACGGGCCGCCAGTCCCAGCGGATGCCGGGGAAGGCGACGTAGAAGAGCCGCAGCAGCGCGCCGAACGCGGCGGTCTTGGTGGCGGCGGCCATGAACCCGGTGACGGGGGTGGGCGCGCCCTGGTAGACGTCCGGCGTCCAGGAGTGGAACGGCACCGCGCCGACCTTGAACAGCAGGCCGACGGCGAGCATGGCGAGGCCGATGAGCAGCAGCGCGTCGTTCTGGGTGGTGACGGCGAGCGCGGGGGTGACGGGGGCTACGCCGGAGACCACGTCGGCGATCTCGCCGAGGCGGAGGGTGCCCGCGTACCCGTACAGCAGCGCGGTGCCGAACAGGAAGAACGCGGAGGCGAACGCGCCGAGCAGGAAGTACTTGACGGCGGCCTCCTGCGAGAGCAGCCGGCGGCGCCGGGCGAGCGCGCACATCAGGTACAGCGGCAGCGAGAGCACTTCGAGCGCCACGAACATGGTGAGCAGGTCGTTGGAGGCGGGGAAGAGCAGCATGCCGCCGACCGCGAACAGGGTGAGCGGGTAGATCTCGGTGGTGCGCAGCCCCTCGCGGGTGGCTTCGCGTTCCTGCTCGCCGCCGGGGACGGCGGCGGCCTGGGCGGCGAACGCGTCGATCCGGTGGCCGTTGATGCGCGGCTCCAGGCGGCCCTCGGCGTAGGTGAGGACGGCGAGGACGGCGGTCAGCAGAATGACGCCCTGGAGGAACAGCGCGGGCCCGTCGATGGCGACCGAGCCCATCGCCAGCAGGCCGGCCCGGGTGGTGGCGTGGCCCTGGGCGGCGAGCACCACGACGGCGACGAAGCCGCCGACCAGGCCGAGCAGCGAGATGCCCAGCTGGGTGGCGGCGCGCAGCCGGCGGGGCAGGAAGGCCTCGGCCAGGATGCCGAGCAGCGCGGCGCCGAACACCACCAGCATCGGCGAGAGTTGGCCGTACTCGATGTGCGGGGCGGGGATGCTGGGGCTGTTGCCGCCGGCGGCGGCAAGCGCGTGGGTGGCGATCACTTCTGCTCACCTCCGTTGGTGGCGGCGACCGGGTGGGCGGGCGCGGGGTCGGTCCGGTGGACCTGGCTGAGGGTGTCGTCGACGGCCGGGTTCACCATCCGGGTGAGCGGCTGCGGGTAGACGCCGAGCAGCAGGGTGAGGGCCACCAGCGGTGCGACGACGGCGAGTTCGCGGGCCTTCAGGTCGTGCATGCCGCTGACGGACTCCTTGACCGGGCCGGTCATGGTGCGCTGGTAGAGCATCAGCGCGTACAGCGCGGCAAGCACGATGCCGAAGGTGGCGATGACGCCGATCACCGGGTAGCGGGTGAACGTGCCGACCAGGACCAGGAATTCGCTGACGAACGGGGCCAGGCCGGGCAGCGACAGGGTGGCCAGTCCGCCGATCAGGAAGGTGCCGGCCAGCACCGGGGCGACCTTCTGCACGCCGCCGTAGTCGGCGATCAGGCGGGAGCCGCGGCGGGAGATCAGGAAGCCGGCGACCAGCATCCACGCGGCGGTGGAGATGCCGTGGTTGACCATGTAGAGGGTGGCGCCGGACTGGCCCTGGCTGGTCATCGCGAAGATGCCCATGATGATGAACCCGAAGTGCGAGATGGACGCGTAGGCGACCAGCCGCTTGATGTCCTTCTGGCCGATGGCGACCAGCGCGCCGTAGACGATGCCGATCAGCGACAGCACCATGATCGTCGGGGCGAAGGTCTTCGACGCGTCCGGGAACAGGCCGAGGCAGAACCGGAGCATCGCGAAGGTGCCGACCTTGTCGACGACCGCGGTGATCAGCACGGCCGTTCCGGCGGTGGACTCGCCCATCGCGTTCGGCAGCCAGGTGTGCAGCGGCCACAGCGGGGCCTTCACCGCGAAGGCGAAGAAGAAGCCGAGGAACAGCGCGCGCTGCGCGGTCGGGTCGATCACCAGCTTGCCGGAGGAGATCGCGTCGGTGAGCGCGGGCAGGCTGAACGTCGCCAGGCCCTGGTCGCTCGCCACCACGTACAGGCCGATCACGGCGGCCAGCATGACCAGTCCGCCGAGCAGGTTGTACAGCAGGAACTTGACGGCGGCGTAGGAGCGCTGGCGGGCCGAGTCGGGTCCGCCGGCCCGGTCGCCGAAGCCGCCGATCAGGAAGTACATCGGGATCAGCATGGCTTCGAAGAACACGTAGAACACGAACACGTCGGTGGCCAGGAAGGACACCAGCACCATCGCCTCGACGGCGAGGATCAGCGCGAAGAAGCCCTGGGTACGGCGCTTGGACTCGAAGGTGCCCTCGGGTGCGGCGGGGTCGGCGTCGTGCCAGCCGGCCAGCATCACCAGCGGGACCAGCACGGCGGTGAGCAGGGCCAGCACGGTGCCGATGCCGTCCGCGCCGAGCGAGAAGCTGATCCCGAACGACCGGATCCAGCTGTAGGACTCGGTCAACTGGTAACGGGGGCCGCCCGGTTCGAAGGCGGCGGCGATCGCGGCGGCCAGGCCGAGGGTGGCCAGCGAGGCGCCGAGGGCGACGGCCTTGGTGGTGCGCCGCCGGGCCTCGCTGGTGCCGGCCGGCAGAGCGGCGGTGACCACCGCTCCGACGGCCGGGACGGCGCAGGTGGCGGCGAGGAGGTAGCTCATCAGACCGACCTCATCAGGAGAGTGGAGGCGACCAGCACCAGCGTGCCGCCGAACATGGAGAGCGCGTACGTCCGGACGAAACCGGTCTGGATCCGGCGCATCCGCCCGGACAGGCCGCCGATGGCGGCGGCCAGGCCGTTGACCAGGCCGTCCAGGCCCTTGCTGTCGAACCAGACCAGGGTGGCGGCGAGCGCCGTGCCGGGCCGGACCAGGACGGCGTGGTTGAAGTCGTCCTGGAGCAGGTCGCGGCGGGCGGCCCGGGTGAGCGGCGAGCCGACCGGCGGCGTCACCGGGACGGGGCTGCGGCCGTACATCACCCAGGCGAGGCCGACGCCGGCCAGCATGCAGACGGTGGCGATGCCGCTGACGGTGTAGGCGTTCAGCGGGGAGTGGCCCTCCTCGTGGCCGGTGACCGGCTCCAGGAACTTCAGGAAGGAGTCGCCGAGCGAGAACAGCCCGCCGGCCGCGAACGCGGCGACGGCCAGCACGATCATCGGGACGGTCATCGTCTTCGGGGACTCGTGCGGGTGCGGCAGGTTGCCGTCCGCGTCGGGCTGCCAGCGCTTCTCGCCGAAGAAGGTGAGCAGCACCACCCGGGTCATGTAGAAGGCGGTGACGGCGGCGCCGACCAGCGCGCAGCCGCCGAGGATCCAGCCCTCGGTGCCGCCCTTGGCGAGCGCCGCCTCGATGATCTTGTCCTTGGACCAGAAGCCGGACAGGCCGGGGAAGCCGATGATCGCGGCCCAGCCCACCATGAAGGTCCAGAAGGTGACGGGCATGTACTTCCGCAGCCCGCCGTAGTGGCGCATGTTCACCTCGTCGTTCATGCCGTGCATGACCGACCCGGCGCCGAGGAACAGCCCGGCCTTGAAGAAGCCGTGGGTGACCAGGTGCATGATCGCGAAGGCGTAGCCGATCGGGCCGAGGCCGGCCGCCATGATCATGTAGCCGATCTGCGACATGGTCGAGCCGGCCAGCGCCTTCTTGATGTCGTCCTTGGCGCAACCGACGATCGCACCGAACAGCAGCGTGACCGCGCCGACCACCACGACGGCGGTCTGCGCGTCGGGGGCCAGGTCGAAGATCGCCGCGGAGCGGGTGATCAGGTAGACGCCGGCGGTGACCATGGTGGCGGCGTGGATCAGCGCGGAGACCGGGGTCGGGCCCTCCATCGCGTCGCCCAGCCAGGACTGCAGCGGGACCTGCGCGGACTTGCCGCAGGCGGCGAGCAGCAGCGTCAGGCCGATCGCGGTGAGCTTGCCCTCGCTCGCCCCGTCCGCGGCGCCGAACACCGGCTGGAAGGCGAAGGAGCCGAACTCGGCGAACATCAGCATGATCGCGACGGACAGGCCCAGGTCGCCGACCCGGTTGACGATGAACGCCTTCTTGGCGGCCGTCGCGGCGCTCGGCTTGTGCTGCCAGAAGCCGATCAGCAGGTAGGACGCCAGGCCCACGCCCTCCCAACCGACGTACAGCAGCAGGTAGTTGTCGGCCAGTACCAGGATCAGCATGGCCGCCAGGAACAGGTTCAGGTAGGCGAAGAACCGGCGGCGGCGCTCGTCGTGCGCCATGTAGCCCACCGAGTAGAGGTGGATCAGGCTGCCGACGCCGGTGATCAGCAGCACGAAGACGACGGACAGTTGGTCGAGCTGGAAGGCGACGTCGGCCTGGAAGCCGTTCACCGGGATCCAGCTGAACAGCCGCTCGGTGACGGCGCGGTGCTCGGTGTCGCGGCCCAGCATGTCGAAGAACAGGGTGAGGCCGAAGGCGAAGGACAGCGCCGCCAGGGCGGTCGCGATCCAGTGCCCGAACCGGTCCAGGGCCCGTCCGCCGAGCAGCAGCAGGGCAGCGCCGGCCAGCGGCGCCGCGACCAGCAGCGGAATGAGAGAGTTCACTGAAGGGCCCTCCGCCTACAGCTTCATCAGGTTGCTGTCGTCGACCGAAGCGGAGTGCCTGGTCCGGAAGATGGAGACGATGATGGCGAGGCCGACCACGACCTCGGCCGCCGCGACCACCATGGTGAAGAACGCGAGGATCTGGCCGTCCAGGTTGCCGTGCATCCGGGAGAACGTGACCAGCGCCAGGTTCGAGGCGTTCAGCATCAGCTCCACGCACATGAACAGCACGATCGCGTTGCGGCGGATCAGCACCCCGGAAGCGCCGATGGTGAACAGCAGCGCGGCGAGGTACAGGTAGTTGACCGGGTTCACTCCGCCTCCTCCTCGGTCGACGGGGTGGGCACGGTCTCCAGGGGCCGGCGGGGCCCGGTCACCCGCGGGCGGGCGGAGGACGGGCGGCCGAGCCAGTCGGCGGTGCTCTCCTCCAGTTCCGCCATCCGCTGCAGCATCTCCTGGCTGACGTCGCGGATCTGGCCGCGCTCGCGCAGGGTGCCCATCACCGAGTCCTCGGCGACGGTGCCGTCGGGCAGCAGGCCGGGGATGTCCACCGCGTTGTGCCGGGCGTACACGCCGGGGGCGGGCAGCGGCGGCACCTGGATGTTGTCCTTGACGCGCTGGGCGGCGAGCTGGCGCTGCGTCATCCGCTCGCGGATCCGCTCGCGGTGGGTCAGCACCATCGCGCCGATCGCCGCGGTGATCAGCAGCGCGCCGGTCACCTCGAACGACCAGACGTACTTGGTGAAGATCAGCCGGGCCAGGCCCTGCACGTTGCCCTCGGCGTTGGCCTCGGCCAGGCCGGTGAAGTGCGTCAGCTTCGCGTTCGCCAGGCCGGCGACCAGCAGCACGCCGAAGCCCAGGCCGCAGAGCAGGGCGGCGATCCGCTGGCCCTTCAGCTGCTCCTTGAGCGAGTCGGCGGTGGTGACGCCGACCAGCATCACCACGAACAGGAACAGCATCATGATCGCGCCGGTGTAGACCACGATCTGCACCACGCCCAGGAACACCGCGCCCTGCGCCAGGTAGCAGATCGCCAGTGACAGCATGGTGGCGGCCAGGCAGAGCGCCGAGTGCACCGCCTTCTTCATCAGCAGCATGCCGAGCGCGCCGCCGACCGCGATCACGGCCAGCACCCAGAACTGCACGGCCTCGCCGGTGGAGGTCATGACTGCGCCTCCTTGTCCCGCGTGTGCTTCTCCTGCTGCACGGTGCCCGGCGCGGCGCCGGTGATCTCGCCCCGGTAGTAGGCGCCCTCGTCGGCGCCGGGGTAGTACGCGTGCGGCGAGTCGACCATGCCCTCGGTCAGCCCGACCAGCAGCTGCTCCTTGGTGAAGATCAGGTCCTGCCGGCTGGAGTCGGCGAGCTCGTACTCGTTGGTCATGGTGAGCGCCCGGGTCGGGCAGGCCTCGATGCACAGCCCGCACAGGATGCAGCGGGCGTAGTTGATCTGGTAGACGGCGCCGTAGCGCTCGCCGGGCGAGTAGCGCTCCTCGTCGCGGTTGTCGGCGCCCTCGACGTAGATGGCGTCGGCGGGACAGGCCCAGGCGCACAGCTCGCAGCCGACGCACTTCTCCAGGCCGTCCGGGTGCCGGTTGAGCTGGTGGCGGCCGTGGAAGCGCGGGGCGGTGGGCTTCTTGTACTCCGGGTACTGCTCGGTGAGCCGCTTCTTGAACATGGCCTTGAAGGTCACGCCGAAGCCGGCGGCCGGTCCGAGGACCGACTTTTCCGAAGATTCGTCAGACATCGCGGAACTCAGCTCCCTTCGGAATGGTCGGCCCCGTTGAGGGCGTCCTGGAGTTGCGGGGTCCGGCGGCGGCGGCGCGGCACCGGCGGCAGTTCCTGCCCGGGCAGCGGCGGGACCGGGTAGCCGCCGGCCATCGGGTCGAAGGCCGCGGGCGGCGCGGCGGCCGGCGGCTCCTCGGGCTTCTTGCGCACCACGTCCGCGATCAGCGCGATCAGCAGGACCGCCGCCAGCGGGGCGCCCACGTACAGCAGCACCTTGGTGAAGTCGTAGCCCTCGTTGCGCAGCGCCCGCACCGCCGAGACCATCACCAGCCACACCAGGGAGACCGGGATGAGCACCTTCCAGCCGAGCTTCATGAACTGGTCGTAGCGCAGCCGGGGCAGGGTGCCGCGCAGCCAGATGAAGAAGAACAGCAGCAGCTGGATCTTCAGCACCACCCACAGCATCGGCCACCAGCCGTGGTTCGCGCCCTCCCAGAAGGTGGAGATCGGCCACGGGGCCCGCCAGCCGCCGAGGAACAGCGTCGAGGCGACCGCGGAGACGGTGACCATGTTGACGTACTCGGCGAGCATGAACATCGCGAACTTCAGCGAGGAGTACTCGGTGTTGAAGCCGCCGACCAGCTCGCCCTCGGCCTCCGGGAGGTCGAACGGCGCGCGGTTGGTCTCGCCGACCATCGCGATGATGTAGACGATGAACGACACCGGCAGCAGCACCGCGAACCAGGTCGGCTGCTGCGAGGCGACGATCTCCGAGGTCGACATCGAGCCCGAGTAGATGAACACCGCCGCGAACGACAGGCCCATCGCGATCTCGTAGCTGATCATCTGCGCGGACGAGCGGATGCCGCCGAGCAGCGGGTACGTGGAGCCGGACGACCAGCCGGCCAGCACGATGCCGTAGATGCCCACCGAGGCGGTGGCCAGGATGTACAGCAGCGCGATCGGCAGGTCGGTGAGCTGCAGCGGGGTGCGGGTGCCGAAGATCGACACCTCGTTGTCGGCCGGGCCGAACGGGATCACCGCGAACGCCATGAACGCGGGGATCGCCGCCACGATCGGGGCCAGGATGTAGACCGCCTTGTCGGCGCCCTTGACCACCAGGTCTTCCTTGAGCGCCAGCTTCACGCCGTCGGCCAGCGACTGGAGCAGACCCCAGGGGCCGTGCCGGTTGGGGCCGATCCGCAGCTGCATCCAGGCGACGACCTTGCGCTCCCAGACGATGGCGATCAGCACCGTCAGCACCAGGAACGCGAAGCAGAACACCGCCTTCAGCAGCACCAGCCACCACGGGTCGCGACCGAAGAACGCCAGGGTGTCGTACGCAGCAGCGAGGCTCATGATTCCTCCGCCGGGGCGATGGTGACCAGGTGGCCGAGGGTGGTGCCGAGCGTGCGGTGCGCGCCGCCGCCGGGCGTCGAGTTGAGCGGCAGCCAGACCGTGCGGTCCGGCATCGCCGCGGTGATCTCCAGCGGCAGGGTCAGCGACCCGGCGGGGCCGGTGATCCGCAGCGCGGCGGTGGCGCCGATCTCGGCGGCGGTGGCGGCGGACAGCCGGGCCACCACGGGGTGCCGGGTGCCGGCCAGGTGCTCGTCGCCGTCCTGGAGGGAGCCGTTGTCGAGCAGCATCCGGTGCCCGGCCAGCACGGCCTGCCCGGTCACCGGGCGGGGCAGCGTGCCGGGGTGCGCGGCGGGCGCGGCCGGGCGGTCGCCCTGCCAGGGCGCGAAGCGGTCCAGCTCCAGCCGGGCGGCCCGGACGTCGGGCAGGCCGATCGGCCGCTCCAGCGCCTCCGCGACCATGGACAGCACCCGGACGTCCGAGTGCAGGTGGCGGCCCATCAACTGGTCGGGCTTGACGGCCGGTTCGAACATCCGGACCCGGCCCTCCCAGTCCAGGAAGGTGCCGGCCTTCTCGGCGACGGCGGCGACCGGCAGCACCACGTCGGCGTGCGCGGTCACCGCGGACGGGCGCAGCTCCAGCGAGACCACGAAGGCGCGCTCCAGGGCCTGTTCGGCCAGCGCCGGGTCCGGCAGGTCGTCCACGCCGACGCCGCCGACCACCAGCGCGTCCAGGTCGCCCGCGGCGGCGGCCGCGAGGATCCGGTCGGTGTCGCGGCCCTCGGCGGCGGGCAGCTCGGCGACGCCCCAGTGCGCGGCCGCCTCGGCACGCGCGGCAGGCACCTCGACGGCCCGGGCGCCGGGCAGCAGCCCGGGCAGCGCGCC
>NZ_JBSGDD010000041.1:0-57777 GCF_053602195.1 Kitasatospora sp. NPDC004531
CCGCCGCGAACGGGGCGATCTTCGCCTCCGCCAGCGAACGCACCGACTCACGGAGCATCTCGTGCTCCTCGCCCAGCCGGTAGAGGTCGAAGTCCTGGGTCATGGCAGTCTCCTCGGTGATGGCACTCAGTACCCCCGATTATGCACACTGAGTGCAGCCTCGCCCAGCCTTGCGGCCCGGGTCGGTGCTACCGTCCGACGTATGAGCGAGGTGCATGAGCAGGGCGGAACCACGGCGACCCGGCCGACGATGCGGGATGCCCTGGTGGAGGCGGCGTTCGAACTGTTCTCGGAGCGGGGCTTCGAGCAGACGACGGTCGACGACATCGTCACGCTCGCGGGGGTCGGCCGGCGGTCGTTCTTCCGGTACTTCCCCTCGAAGGAGGCGGTGGTCTTCCCGGACCACGACGGCTGCCTGGCGGACATGACGGCGTTCCTGGAGCAGGCCGACCCGGCGGGCGACCCGGTGGCGCAGGTCTGCGACGCGGCCCGCCTGGTGTTGCGGATGTACGCGGGCAACCCGGCGTTCTCCGTCGGCCGGTACCAACTGACCAAGAAGGTACCGAACTTGCGCACCCACGAGCTGTCCGTGGTGTGGCGCTACGAGCGCACCCTGGCGAGTCATCTGCGCACCCGCTACGCGGCCCGCGCGGACGGCGCGCTGCGCGCCGACGTGATCGCGGCGGCGGTGGTCGCGGCGCACAACTACGCGCTGCGGGCGTGGCTGCGCTCGGGCGGCGTGGGCGACGTGGGCGCGGCGGTGGACGAGGCGCTGCAGCTGGTGGTGGACACCTGGGGCGACGGCGCGGCGGAGGGCCGGTCGGAGTCGCAGGACGAGGAGGTGGTGGTGATGGTGGCCCGCCGCGGCACGCCTATGTGGCGCGTGGTGCAGGGCGTCGAGGCGGCTCTGGAGCAGTAGCCGCCGCTTGCACGCGGGCCTCGTTCGTCGCACCGATGGTCCGATGCACCGACTGGCACTCGGTACCTTTACACGGGGCACTGAGTGCCATAGCGTCCCTTCTGGCAGACCGCCCCGACCGCACGCCCGCCCGGGTGGCGGTACGGCGGCGCACACCGGCTCAGCTAGGAGACGGCCATGACCCCCACCCTCGCCCCGGCCGCACCGACGACGGCCCCGGCAGCGTTCCCCACCACCGACGCCGACCCGTTCGGCTCCCCCTTCGCCCCGTCCGCGTTCCTGCGGCAGCCCGAACGCCCGGCCGTGGAGGCCGAGTTGCGCTACCGGCGGTGCCACTGGTGCCACTCGGCCAGCGCGGTGACCTGTCTGCTGTGCCCGGTGTGCGGGTCGGCGGACCTGGAGCTCGCGGTGGCCTCCGGCCAGGGCACGGTGCAGCGGCTGCTGCGCCCGACCCGCCGGGGCGCGCAGCTGGGGCGCCCGTACCTGATCGTGCTGGACGAGGGCTTCACCGTGCAGGCGGCGGTGCTCGGCGGGCTGCCGGGCGCGGTGCCGATCGGGGCCCGGGTGCAGCTGGTGACCAGCGAGGAGGGCGGCCGGGTGCTGACCTTCCGCCTGGTCCCGCGCGGCTGACCCGGCGCCCCCTCCCGCCGGCGCCGGGCGCCGGCGGGAGGGCCGTTCCGTTCCCCGGTGGTCCGCATCACGCGCACAGCTCCCCCACGGTGCGCGGCAAAAGCGCGGGCCTGGCGTGATCCCGTGCACGGAGCGCCACCACGCGGGTAGGGTCGGTGACGTTTGCCGTTCCGGGGGAGGTACTACACGTGCTCGATCTGAGCGCCCATCAGCCGACCGCCGTCTGGCGGCCGTTGTCCGGCCCACCGCCGGGAAGGGAGTGGCGCGCCGGCCTGGCGGCGAATCCGGCGGCGACGGCCGAGGTGCTGTGCCGGCTGCTGGAGGACTCCGTCGACGGTGACAGCGCCTGCTGGGTGGCGCGGCGTCCGCAGTTGCCGGACGGTGTGCCCCAGGCGGCGCTGAGACATCCGCACTGGCGGGTGCGGGCGGCGCTGGCGGAGCGTGCGGAGCTGTCGCCGGCGGTGCTGGCGGTGCTGGCCGGGGACCGTGAGCGCCGGGTGCGCCGGGCGGCGGCGTCGGCGGCGCACCGGGTGCCGCTCGCGGAGTCGGCGCTCGCGGCGCTGGCGGCCGATCGCGATCCGGACACCCGCCGCCGGGTGCCGGGGTGCCTGGGCCTGCCGGTGGAGTTGCTGGTGCGGCTCGCGCAGGACGGCTCGCCGCTGGTGCGGGCGGCGGCGGTGGGCGCGGACAGCTGGGCGCACCTGCCGGCCCGGGTGCGGACGGCGCTGCGCGCGGACCGCGATCCGGCGGTGCGGGCGGCGGTGCAGCGCGCGCTGCGGGTGGAGCGTCCGCTGCCGGTGACGCTGGCCGGGTACATCGCGGAGAGCGATCCGGTGCGCCGGGAGCGCACGGCGGCGGGGGCCGCCCTGGAGCGCGCGCTCGGCGAGTGGCTGGTGCTGGACGACGATCCGCGGATCCGGCGGGCGGCGGCGGGCAATCCGCAGCTGCCGACGGATCTGGCGCTGGCCCTGGCGGCCGATCCGGACGCGGCGGTGCGGCTGGCGGTGTCGCTGCGGGCGGATCTGTCGGAGGCGCAGCGGGCCGCGGTGGACTTCGGGGTGCCGGACGCGGCGCCGGCCGAGTTGCCGTGGGTGGCGCGGCGGGCGGACGATCCGGCGGAGCTGCTGCGGCTGGCCCGTTCGTCCCATCCGCTGGTGCGGCGCGCGGTGGCGTCGCTGGAGCGGCTGCCGGGCGAGGCGGTGGCACTGCTGGCCCAGGACGGGGATCCGGCGGTGCGCCTGGCGCTGGCGGTGCACTGTGCGGACGCGCCGGGCGAGTTGCTGCGCTCGGTGTACGCGGAGCAGCTGGGCCCGTTCTCGCTACTCGCGCGGGATCGTTTCGCCGCGCCGGGCCTGGCGGCCTGGGCGGATCGTCCGGAGCCCGCGTTGCGCCTGGCGGCGCTGCGCGATCCGGAGCTGGCGCCGGCGGTGCTGGCGCGGCTGGCGGAGGATCCGGACGGGGCGGTGGCGCGGGCGGCGGCGGGTGATCCGCGGTTGTCGTTGGAGGTGCTGCTGGGGCTGCTGGAGCCGGGTGGGTGTCCGGGTGCGGCGGCGGCGAATCCGGTGCTGCCGGTGCCGTTCATGCTGCGGTTGCTGGATCTCGCGGCGGGCGGGCGAGGGGCTTCGGGGGCGGTGGAATAGACCCCGGTGGGTGAACGTTCAACCACCCGTCGGGCCGGGGAGGTCCGACAAGGAACCCGGAGACGGGAAGGAACAAGCAATGACCACCGACTTCCGCCCCCAGACCACCGCCCTGCCGACCGAGCAGGCGAGCCTCCACGAGGGGACGGTCGCCGAGCGCTGGGTGCGCGCCCAGCTGTTCTTCGACTCGAAGGCGTACGCGGACGCCGCGCGGATCCTCGTCGCGCTGGTCGAGGAGGCCCCGGAGCAGGTCGGCCCGCGGCTGCTGCTGGCCCGGTCGTACTACCACTCCGCCCAGCTGCGCCGCGCCGAGGAGGAGCTGCGCCGGGTGATCGAGCTCGACCCGGTGGAGCACTACGCGCACCTCGTCCTGGGCCGCGTCCTGGAGCGCCAGGGCCGGCACGCGGAGGCGGTGCCGTTCCTCCGGCTGGCCGCCGCGTTCGAGGGCACGTTCCCGCAGGACTGACCCGTTCGCCCGCAGGCCCCGGTTCCCCGCTCGTGCGGGGGCCGGGGCCTGCGGCGTGTCACCGTCCGAGCGTCAGGCTCCAGACCGTCAGGTCGGCCTCCAGCTCGCCGTAACTGCCGTCGTCGTAGTGGGTGGCGGTGACGGTGACGAGCCCGATCGGCGAGCGGTCGTCGACGACGCACACCCGGTCGCCGGCGAGCACCTCCACCTCCCGCCGGGGCTGGGTCAGCAGCAGGTCGCGGCAGCCCTCGGCGGTGGGGGCACCGGCGGCGTCCCACGGGGCGACCTGGCCCTTGATCTTCATGCCGCTGCCGCCGCTGCGCTGCGCGCTGGGGAAGATGCTGCCGCCCAGCGTGTCGTCGACGTTGCGCGCCCGGGGCGGGATCTCCGCCAGGTCGATGCCCGCAAGGCCGAACCGGACCTTTCCCGCCCAGCGCACCGCCGCCGCCGTCCCGCTCGCCCCGGCGCCGGGCGCGGTGGGGGCGGTCGGGCTGCCGGAGGCGGTGAAGGTGGCCTGGGCGGGCGGGGCGGGCGCGGGGGTGGCGGCGGGGCCGGAGCCGCCGCCCGCCATGAAGGCCGCGATCGCACTCGCCACGCCGGCGGCCGCGCTCACCACGGCGGCGATCAGCCCCCAGGTCCTGGCGGCGGAGCGCTGCGGCGCGGGCGGTGCCCCGGCGGCGCCCGGCTCGGCCGGGGGCGGTGCTGTCGGCTGCTCCTGCATCAAGTCCCCGTACTCATATGCGAATTGGCCTGCACATCCGGTGGAGCGACTGCCGGAACGATAGCGGATCCGCAGGCCGGCCCGCTCGGCTTTGCCGTCGGCCGCCGCCGCTTGCACGCTGGAAGGGGGCGTCGAGAGTGCGGAGGTGCCCGTGATGCGGACGCTGGAGGAGCAGATCGAGGTGACCGCCCCGGTGGGGACGGCGTGGTCGCAGTTGCACCGGGTGGCGGAGTATCCGGAGTTCGTCGGCGGCGTGGTGCACGCCACCGCGCGCGGGCGGCGCCACGCGGATCTGGACGTGGAGTTCGGCGGGGAGCGGCACCGGGTGGACGCGGAGCTGACCGACCACGGCCGGGGCCGGGTGATGAGCTGGGCGACCGACGGCCCGCCGCTGCGCGGCACCTTCGCGCTGCGCCCGCTGGACGCCGCGCACACCCAGGTGCAGGTGCGGCTGGAGTACGACCCGGAGCGGCTGAAGGAGGCGCTGGGCGGCCCGCGCGGGTTCGCGCAGAGCCGGGCGGTGGAGGAGGCGGTGCGGGCCGATCTCCAGCTGTTCAAGCAGTTGTGCGAGGAGTGAGCGGCTCGCCGGCGCCGATCGGCAGTTCGGCCCAGATCACCTTGCCGCTGGCCGGGTAGCGGGTGCCCCAGCGTTCGGCGAGCTGGGCGACCAGGAACAGGCCGCGCCCGCCCTCGTCGGTGTCGGTGGCGTGCCGCAGGTGCGGGGAGGTCGCGGAGCCGTCCCAGACCTCGCAGATCAGCGCGCGGTCGCGCAGCAGCCGGCCCCGGATCGGGCCGCTGGCGTACCGGATCGCGTTGGTGATCAGTTCGCTGAGCACGAGTTCGGCGGCGAACGCCTGCTCGGTCAGGCCCCAGTCCTCCAGCCGGCGGGTGACGGCGGCGCGCACCCGGGCGACGGCGGCCGGGTCGGCGGGCACGTCCCAGTCGGCGACGTGGTCGGCGGGCAGCGCCCGGGTGCGGGCCACCAGCAGGGCGATGTCGTCGGCGGGGCTGGCGGGCAGCAGCGCGTCGAGCAGGTCGTCGCAGGTCTCCCGGGGGCTGCGGCCCGGGTGGGAGAGCGCGGTGCGCAGCAGTTTCAGGCCGTGGTCGAGGTCGTGCGCCCGGGACTCCACCAGCCCGTCCGTGTAGAGCACCAGCCTGCTGCCCTCGGGCAGCTCCAACTCGACGGTCTCGTAGGGCAGTTGGCCGATGCCGAGCGGCGGTCCGGCGGGCAGGTCGGGGATCTCCACGTGCCCGTCGGGGTGCACCACGGCGGGCGGCAGGTGGCCGGCCCGGGCGAGGCTGCAGCGGCGGGTGACGGGGTCGTAGACGGCGTACAGGCAGGTCGCGCCGGTGATCGGGCGTTCGCCGCCGTCCGGGCGGGGGTTCTCCTGGTCGAGGCGGTTGACCAGGGCGTCGAGGTGGCCGAGCAGTTCCTCGGGGGCCAGGTCGAGCGAGGAGAAGGTGTGCACGGCGGTGCGCAGCCGTCCCATGGTGGCGGCGGCGTGCACGCCGTGGCCGACCACGTCGCCGACCACCAGGGCGACCCGGGCGCCGGACAGCGGGATCACGTCGAACCAGTCGCCGCCGACGCCGGCCTGCGCGGGCAGGTAGCGGGAGGCGACCTCCAGGGCCTGCTGTTCGGGCAGTCCGGCGGGCAGCAGGCTGTGCTGGAGGGCGACCGCCATGGTGTGTTCGCGGGTGTAGCGGCGGGCGTTGTCGACCAGCACGGCGGCCCGGGCGGTCAGCTCCTCGGCGAGGGCGCCGTCCTCCTCGTCGAAGGCGGGCCGGGGGCGGGCGCGCCAGAACGTGGCGACGCCGAGCAGGGTGTCGCCGACGGTCAGCGGCGCCACGATCAGGGTGTGCACCTGCTCGTCGCGCATGGCGTCGACGGTGCCCGGGCTGACCTCGTCCCACACGTCGAGGGCCGCCGACAGGTCGGGCTCGACCACCGGGCGGGCGGTGCCGACGGCCCGGGAGCGCGGGGTGCCGGGGACGATCGGCACGGCGGAGCCGGGCGGGAGCAGCGGCGGCTGCGCGGTGATCCCGGTGAGTGCGGCCCGGCGCATCGTCCCGTTCCGGGCGGGGCGGGGTTCGCCGCCGTCCAGGACGCCTTCGCAGAGGTCGACGCAGGCGAAGTCGGCGAAGTCGGGGACGAGGGCGGCGGCGAGTTCCTCGCAGGTGCGGGTGATGTCGAGCGTGCTGCCGATGGAGCCGCCGGCCCGGTAGAGCAGTTCCAGGCGGCGGCGGGCGGTGTCCGGGTCGGCGAGGACGGCGGTGTCGCGCAGCGTGGCGACCAGGCAGGTCGGGCCGCCGGCGCGGGCGGTGTGGCGCAGGTCGAGGCCGAGGGTGCGGCCGTGGACGACGAGGGGGGTGTCGGTGAGGTCCGTTCCGCCGTCCAGCAGCTCGATCAGGTCGGCGGGCAGTCCGAGGGCGCCCACCGGTCGGCCCTCGCAGTCGGCGGGCAGTTCCAGCAGCCGGCGGGCCTCGTCGTTGGCGTGCATCAGGTGCCGGTCGGCGTCGACCAGCAGCAGGCCTTCGCGGACGACGGCCGGTTCGGCGCCCGCCGGCGGGCGCGTCTGCCCGGTCATCCGCGCCGCCCCGGCGGTGGGGTCATGGCCGTCCGGCGCGGGGTGGGGTGGCCCGCCGCGCCGGTTCGTCCGCCGGGTGCTGCCCGAAACCGGGTCATACGCCCATTCCTACACTCCCCGCTCCGGGCGGGCCAATGGCCGCGCTCGGATTTCCCCCGCCGACGGGCCGCCCACGACCGGCGTCCGTCGTTCTGACGTCCTGTCACCGGCTCCGCCGCGGGGGCGTCGGTCCGCCCCCGGGTCCGGTGTGCGGGACCCCGGGCGCAGGGCCGGGGGTGGGCGGGTTTTAGATGGCAGGTGTAGAAGCCAAGCATCTGCGTGCGAAGAAGGTCCCGCCATGCCCCACATCACCGTCGACTACTCGCCCCAGCTGGCCGACTCCTTCGACCGCCCCGGCTTCGTCCGCGAACTGCACCCGCTGGTGCGCGAGTGGGTGACCTCCCGGGGCGTGTGCAAGACCTTCTTCCGGCAGGCGGCGGAGACCTGGGTGGACGACTCGGACGGCCAGTTGACCGCCTTCGTGCACATCGCGATCGGCCTGCTGCCGGGGCGGCCGGAGGGCCTGAAGGCCCGCCTGTCCGAGGAGGTGCTGCGGCTGCTGGACAAGCACCTGCGGCCCGTCCTCGGCCGCGAGGTGGTCCGCTCGGCGGAGGTCCGCGACCTCACCCCGTCGTACCGGCTGCGCACCGGCTGGTAGCGCTACCCGCGCAGGAACGCCGTCAGCCGCGCGTTCAGCTCCGCCGCCCGGGTGTACGGCAGGGCGTGGTGGGAGACGCCGTCCAGGGTGCGCAGCTCGGCCTGCGGGAGCAGTCGGGCGGCGTTCGCGGCGAGGGTGCGCGGACGGTGGGAGCGGCTGTCGGCCGCGACCAGCAGCAGGCAGCGGGCGCGCAGGGCGGCGAACGCCGCGGGGGTGGGGCGGGGGCCGGTGATCGGGCGGGCGGCGGGGAAGGTCGCGGCGAGGCCGTACAGGCGGGTCCAGTCCGGGTCGAGGGGGACGCCGCGGGTCTCCCAGGCGAGGAACGCGCGCGCCCGGGCCTCGCTGGGGCGGGCCAGCATCGGGGCCGCGCGCAGCAGGTAGTGCGGTGCGTAGCCGGTGAAGCAGCCGGTGGGGTCGAGCAGCGCGAGGCGGTCGATCCGTTCCGGGCGGCGCAGCGCGTGGCCGAGCGCGATCCAGCCGCCGTAGGAGTGCCCGCACAGGGCGGTGCGTTCCAGGCCGAGGCCGTCCAGGACGGCGTCCAGCCAGTCGTGCAGGTCCTCGACGGTGCGCAGCGGGCGCTGTCCGTCGCGTGCGGAGCGGCCGGCCTCGCCGATCCGGTCGACGGCGAACACCCGTGCCTCGCGGGCGAGTTCACCAGCGTTGGCCCACCAGCTCGCGGCGGTCGAGCCGCCGCCGTGGAGCAGCACCAGCGGCGGCGCGCCGGCCGCACCGGCGGCGTTCACCCGGGTGGTGCCGTACGGCGTCCGGACGTCGATCGCCTCGACGGGGACGGGCCAGCGGCCGAGCAGGGTGTCGTACGCGGTCAGGAAGGCGGAACGGTCGAACGCCATGGCAGTAGCCTCCGCGGGCAGAGTTGTCTCGCCGAGCGAGTGTCTCGCTCGGCGAGATACTATGCGGCTGCCCGTCCGCCCGCGCAGGCACCCCCGTCGAGAGGACGCCCCGCATGACCGAGCAACTCCCCGACCACCGCGGCCTGCGGACGGTGCGTCAACTCCGCGCCCTGACCGTCGAGCTGGACCTCCTCGCCGCCACCTTCGCGCAGCGCCACCGGCTCCACCCCACCGACCTGCGCGCCCTGATCGTCCTGCTGGACGCCGCCCGCGACGGGACGCCCGCCACCCCCGGCCTGCTCGGCCGCGAACTGCGCCTGAACTCCGCCGGCACCACCGCCGTCCTGGACCGCCTCGAACGCCACGGCCACCTCCGCCGCACCCGCGACCCGCACGACCGCCGCCGCGTCCTGCTGGAGGTCACCGAGCAGGCGGTCGCCCTCGGCGAGTCCTTCTTCGGCCCGCTCATCGGCGACACCGTCGCCCTGGTGGAGGGCCTGTCCGCCGCCGAACTCGCCGCGGTGGAGGGCTTCCTGGCCGCGATGCGCTCGCTGGTCGGCCGCCACGCGGGGTGATCAGCAGACGCGGACGGACTTGGCAGCGGAGAGGTCGGCGTTCGAGTAGCCGGGCGGGCGGCCGGAGTAGTCCTGCGAGACGCTGCCGAGGACGCCGCCGGTGCCGTTCTGGCCGTAGTAGAACGTGGTCCGCACCCCGCCGGTCTGGTTGTTGTTGATCCAGGTGGCCATCTCGGACCAGTCGAGGTTGTGGATCACGCAGGAGTACCACGGACCCTCCCAGTACCACTGGTTGGTGCCCACGTTGTGGATGTGCAGGCACATGCTGCCCGCCGGCGGGACATCGCAGTCCGCCGCCTGTGCGGGAGCGGCGGTTCCGAAGCCGAGCGTGGCGGCGAGCAGCAGGCCGCCGGACGTGAGGGTGGCGAGGCGTTTTCCGATGCGCATGGTCGAGTTCCCCCCTGTGTGAACGAATTGGCCCATTCGGTCTGCCCGAGCCGAGCAGCCGCCACACTCCCACGGTTTTTCGGCAGGAGAAACAGATCGGGCAGTAACGCCCGGCGCTGGGGGAAATGATTCGGCCAGCCTCCGCGCCCCTCTCCCGGCGGCGAATCCGCAGGAGGGGGGCACGAACTGTGCTGCTTTCTCCGACAACCGGCGGGGCGGATTCCGTACCCCGCCGGCTGCCCGATTCCGAGCGGGCTCAGTGTCCGGGCAGCGCGCCGGTGTTGAAGCCGAGCTTCGGCGAGGCGTTGCGGACCAGGGTCAGCGCCTGCTCGGGCCACCAGGCGCCGGCCGCCGGGTCGACGATGCCGTACTCGGGGTCGGTGGGCCCGGCGGTGCCCCGGGTGCAGCTGCCGTCGGACTCGCCCGGGACCTTCACCCACAGGTACGCGTCGAGCAGGGGCACGCCGGTGGCGGCGGTCGGACGGGTGCCGAGGCCGCGGCCGGGCGGGTTGCACCAGGTCTGCGGGTCGCCGGTGTACTTGCCGGCCGGCGGGGTCCACGGGCCCTGGCCGTTGCGGCTGCTGTCGATCACGAAGTGGGTGAGCGTGGCGTCCGCGGGGACGTGCGACGCGTACCAGGCGTCCGCGTCGGCGGCCGGCCAGTACTGGTTGGCGCAGCTGTCGGCGGTGGCGCCCGGCGTGTGCTCCAGGTACCAGACGCACTTCGACACCTGGGTGCCGTACCGGATCAGCGACGCGTCCGTCATGTAGTTCGACACGTTCAGGAAGAAGCCCCGGGCGCGGGCCACCCCGCCGTCGATCAGCAGCTGGGCCTGGGTGCCGACGTTCTGCCAGCCGCTGTGCCCGCCGTCCAGGTAGACCAGCGCGCCGCGCTGCTGCGCCAGCCGGTCCACGGCCGCCCCGATCTCGGCCAGCCGGTCCTGCTGCTGGGCGGCCGTCCCGCCGCAGAACGCGGGCGACAGCGCGAGGCCGTCCGGTTCCAGCACCACCACCGTCGTCCGGTCGCCGATGCCGCGCGCGAGGGCGTCCACCCACGCCGCGTACTCGGCGCTGTTCGCCGCGCCGCCCGCCGAGTACTGCGAGCAGTCCCGGCCCGGCACGTTGTACGCCACCGCCACCGGCACCTGCCGGGCCCGCGCCGCCTTCGTCTGCAGCGCGGACATCGCCTCGGTGGTCTGCGCGGGCGACGCCGTCCCGTTGAACCACTGCGCCACCGGCCACGACCCCAGCTCGGCCATCGCGAGGGCGCCCGGCAGGTCACCGGCCTTCAGGTCCGCCAACGCCTGCCGGAGTGCCCCACTGTCCGGCTCGACGTAGAAGCGCGAGTCCGCCCCCAACGACCGCTCCGCCCCACCGGCCGCCTCGGCCGACGCGGCCCCGAGACCCGACACCAGCAGCACGGCGAGAGCCAACCCGGCCCGCACCCGACGGGATGTACGACGACGCATGGCAACCCTCTCCCGACCCACTCCGACCTCCGCCAACGGCCGCCATGCACCCACCCCGCCCACCCACCCGTCAACCCCCACCCCGCCCCCGCCCGGAACCCCGCACCCCACCCGTGAAACTTTCACCCCCAGCAGGCCAAGAGCCCGCCGGCGTCTCCCCTACCGCCGCCGGCAGCCACGGCGGCCCGGAGCGCCCCGCACCAGATCCCCCTAAGACATCGTTTCTTTTGGTGCCAGAGGTCCTTGAGTGGTCGTGGAGAGCTTTGTTGAGCGCCTGGTCCCGGACGAGCTGTGGGAGTTGTTTCGACCGGTGGTGTCACCGACGGTCGTTCAGCGTCCGCAGGGCGGCGGCCGACGGCGGGCCGGAGACCGTGAAGTGCTGGCCGCGATCGTCTTCGTGGCGACCTCGGGCTGATGGCGCTCTTTGAATTTGGCTGTGACACACATTTCGTGACGATCACGGAGGTGGGGAAGAAGAAGTGATCAACGGGTCGTCCAGGCCATCGGTTCGGAGCCCCCGGGGCTGCTGAGTGCTCCGCGCTGTGTACCGTCCATCGGGTGAATCGTCATCTCGGTAGTCCACCTGACGGGCTCTCCCGACGGGCTCGATCCTTCGTTGCTGTACACGGCCTCCGAGTCGAAGGCCTGGGGGGCGAGCAGTATCGGAGCCGCTGGGTGGAGCACGGGATCCCGGCAGCGGAGGTCGACAGGGTCGTGGCCTTCGACGAGCGTTGGGGCGGCTTGGTGCTTCCGCCGGCGCCGATGTATGACGGCGGGCCGAGGATCTTCCGCCCGGACGCGCCGGAGGGGACGCCGACGGGCGGGTGGTGGTTCGAGGCCGGAGACCGAGTTCGGAATCCACGCCGAGCGATGGGTGCCGCTGCATGCGAGCGTCGAAGGGTGGGTCGAGTCAGTCGCACTCGCTCATCACGCGGCGGCGTGGGCGAAGCAGATCACCAAGGTCACCGGGGAGGACGTCGACGCTCTTCAACTCGGGCTCTACGAACCGGTTCCAGAGGTGGAAGCACTGGCCGACGGGTGGTGGCGAGGCACAGACTCACTGATCGCGGTCTACACGGGTGAGGCCGAGTGCTTCGCCAAGCCCGGATACCGGACTGCCGTCATCTACTCCGGCCTCGACAGGTGGGGCCTGCACGGCTGAGCCGTTGCGATCGCGCCATCTGGGACTGTTGCAGAATTCTGTGACCCGATGATGAGGGGCAGTCACTTTCGATCAGTTGACCGACCGCTCGGCGTCCGACTCGTCGTCCTGATCCTGCCGGTCCGTCGATTCTTCTGCGGTCACGGTGGGTGTAGCCGCCGGACGTTCGCCGAGCAGGTCCAGCGCCTGACGGAGCGCCACGGCCGGGCCACCGAGGCGGTCATCCGAGCAAGGGCCACACCTGCGGCACGGCGCCCACCGCGCCTGCATGCGCAAGGACGCCGACCTGACGGCCCCCGACACCATCCTGGCCCTGATCGAACCGGTCCCACCCGCAGGCGACCCGCCGGACAGCCAGATCATCGCCCGGGTCCGGCAACGACACAAAGACGTCCACGACAGGCTCAACCGCGGCGACAACCTCAGTGCCATCAGCCGGGAGCTCCAGCTCGACCGCAAGACCGTACGACGCTGCGCGACCAGTGACCTCGACGACCTCGTGGCCTCTGCGCGGGATCGGAGGCCCGAACTCCTCGCCCGGTTCACGTCCTACATTCAGCAGCGATACCGCACCGGCGGCACGAATGCCGCCCGGCTCTATCGGGAGATCCACGAGCGCGGCTACCGCGGCAGCAAGGGCGTGGTGCGCAGATACGTCGCGACCTGGATCATGCGTCGCCCCGGTCTGGCCAAGTTGATCGGCCGCAGCGCCCCTGTCAACGATCCAAAGGCTGAAAGGACGGAAGGACGATGTCCCCGACCGAAAACGGGCTAACTCCTCCGCTGGGGCCGATAACTTTGAGGATGAATTCTGGAACGGTCATATCGAATCTGTGCCAACCGGCGAAGTCTTCCTCCAGTGCGAGGATTGGCCACGAGTCCGGGTCATCAGATTCGGGGAGCCAGAAAAATATGTCGGCTTGGCACGTGCGCCCCCATGCCACCAGTCCTCCGGCTGCGGGACGCGGCAGGTACGGGTGTATGAGGTCAGCGCTGATGGTGGGCTCTGACCAGAGGGCCGCCTCGCGCACCAGGGACTCGCTGGCGTGTTCGCCTCCCGGGCCGGAGACGAACAGGTACTGACTGAACTCGCCGGGACCGAACACTTCCGCAATTTCTTTGAATGATCCGGGAATTCTTATCCCCAGGGTCTGCTCGGCTGGCGCCCAGTCGATGTCTGCCGTTCTGGAGCGATCCCATCCGACCAGATCGGCTATCTCCCTTACCAGAGCTGAGGTCACTGCTCGTCTCCCTGATCAGGAATCTGGGCGCCGAGCGCACCGTCCTCCGACTGCAAGTCCCGGAGAACATATCGGACGGCCGAGCAGGGAGAGCAGCCGGAGCTGCGCCCTGCGCGCACTCTGCTCGGCCGTCCGGTCAACCTGCGCAGTGGGCCTCCGCACCCTTCGGGTGGTGTTATCTGTCATATCCGATTGGTTCGTTTCCGGTTGGAAAGTATGCGTTTGCAATGAGTTCGGCCTGTTCGGGAGCCCTGGTGCTGACGCGGGAAGACGTGGGCGCTCATGCGCTGCGTCGGCAGGGCTGGTCCATCTCGGCTATCGCCCGGCGCTTGGGCCGCGACCACAAGACGATCCGGGCCTACCTGAACAGCGAGCGCGTGCCCGAGCGCCGGGCCCAACCGCCGGACGCCTTCGTGCCGTTCATGGACTACTGCCGCCAACGCCTGACGGACGACCCGCACTTGTGGGCGTCGGCGCTGTTCGACGAGGTCTGCGAACTCGGCTACGAGGGTACCTACTCGACGTTCACCCGGGCCCTTCGCCGCCACCACGTCCGCCCGCACTGCGAGCCCTGCAGAGCTGCGACCGGCCGGGACGTCGCGGTGATCGCGCACCCGCCGGGCGAGGAGATCCAGTTCGACTGGCTGGAGCTGCCCGACCCGCCCGCCACCTGTTGGTCGGCGCGCTCGCGCACTCGGGCCGCTGGCAGGCGGTGTTCGCGGAGGCCGAGGACTTCCCGCACCTGGTCCAGGCCCTCGGCCGGGTGGTGCGCAAGCTCAGCGGCACCGCCCGGCGCTGGCGATTCGACCGGATGGCCACCGTCTGCCACCCGCCCAGCGGCCGGGTGCTGCCGGCGTTCGCCGCGGTCGCGAAGTACTACGACGTCGGCGTCGACATCTGCCCGCCGCAGCGCGGCAACCGCAAGGGCGTGGTGGAAAAGGCCAACCACTCGGCGGCGCAACACTGGTGGCGCACGGTCCCGGACGCGCTGAGCGTCGAGCAGGCCCAGTCCGGCGTCGACGACACGGCGCCCGCCCCGGCTCGAACGGAGCTGCCGCCCCGCCGGTGGTCAGGGCCCCGGCCCGCACGCCCGTCCGCAACGTGCGGGAGCCCGCGGCGACCCGCAACTGCCCGCACTGCGACCAGCCGATCACCATCGTCGCCCTACTGGCCACCCCCGAGGCCGCCCGACCGGTCATCCACCCGACGCGCGACGCGCCACCGCATCACCCACACCGGATCCCCCAACCACCCCGCCCCGGCGTCTCCCCTACCGCCCCCGGCGGGCGTAGTGGCCCGGGGTGGTGCCCAGGATGCGGCGGAAGTGGCGGGTGAGGTGGGGCTGGTCGTGGAAGCCGAGGGTGGTGGCGACGGCGGTCGGGGGGTGGCCGTCGAGGAGGAGGCGGCGGGCGCGGTCGATGCGGCGGGCGGTGAGGTACTGGTGCGGGGGCAGGCCGAACGCCGCGGTGAAGGCGCGGACCAGGTGGGCGGGGTGGGCGTTCAGGCGCCGCGCGGCTTCGTCGAGGGTGGTGCGTTCGGTGAGCCGGTCGTCCAGCAGGTCGCGCAGCCGGTGGGCGAGGCCGCGGGCAACGGGCTTGGCGGGCACCGCAGTCGGCCGCAGCAGCTCGCGGAGCCGCGAACCGATCAGGGCGAGCCGGCTCTCCGCCTCCCACTCCTCCCCCGGCCTGCCGAGCGCCGCGTGCAGCTGTCCGACCCGTCGGCGCAGCAGCGGGTCCGCGAGGTCCGGCCCGTCCACTGCGGGGCCGATCAACTCCTCGCCCAGTTGCTCCAGTTCGAGGTAGAGGACGCGTTTGCGGAAGCCCCCTTCGCCGGCCGGCGACCCGTTGTGCGGGACGTGCGGCGGCAGCAGGCTGACGGTGCCGTGCGGGGTGCCCCTGCGGTGCCGGTCGAGGTCGTAGCGGACGGCGCCGTCGTCGACGATCAGCAGCGTCCAGGAGTCGTGGACGTGCATGGGGTAGCGGTGTTCGGTCAGGTGCGCGTGCAGGACTTCGACGATGCCGGGGACGCGTGGCCGCCACACCGTGATCTCCTGCCGGGGCGCCGCTGTCATGCAAAGAACGTACAAGACGGGGCCGCACCCGGGGCGGCACGCTCATTCCATGGACACACACCCGACCTCCGTCGCCACGACCGCGCCGCGCTTCGACACCAAGATCGCCGTCCTGCTGCGCGAGGACCTCGAACCCTGGCAGCGCCTGAACGTGACGGCCTTCCTGGTGAGCGGACTGGGCACCGCCGTCCCGGAGTTGATCGGCGAGCCGTACGCGGACGCGGACGGCACGGCCTACCTGCCGATGTTCCGTCAGCCGGTGCTGGTGTTCGAGGGCGGACGCGAGCTGCTGCCGGTCGCGCACGCGCGGGCGCTGTCGCGCTCACTGCCGGTGGCGGTCTTCACCGCCGAACTGTTCGCCACCGGCAACGACCGCGACAACCGGGCGGCCGTGCGCGCGGTGCCCGGAGCGGCACTCGACCTGGTCGGCCTGGCGCTGCACGGCCCGCGCAACGCCGTCGACAAGGTCCTCAAGGGCGCGCGCATGCACCCGTAGGGCCGCTTACGCTCCGGTGTGCTGCGGCAGGGCGAGCCAGTCCGACCAGGTGATCTCCCGGCCGAGGAAGCGCGGCTGCTCGAACGGCCAGTCGGCTGCGATCCACTGCGGCACCAGCGCGTCGAGGGCCTGCTCGACCTCACTGCCCACCAGCTCGTCCACCACCCACCAGGAGATCTCGCCGTCCGCCCCGGCCTTCTCCGGCGGGTCGATGTAGACGCAGCCGAGCAGCGCGGTCTCCGCGGCGTCGAACAGCGCGTAGTTGAACGACAGATGCGCGGCGATCTCCTTCTCGTGCCGCAACAGGTCGGCCTGGTCCGCCTCGTAGGTCATCGTGGCCGCGGGCCAGCCCCAGGCCGGCCCGAAGATCGTCCACAGCCGCTCACGCGACCCCATCACCGCCGGATAGTCGAGCGCGGTGTCCGTCTCCCGGATCGGCCGCAGGTGATGGCCACCACCCGGCAGCGGCACCAGAACGGGGTGGACGAAGTCATCGGGAAGCCAGCTCATGCCGCCCGACCGTAGCAGCCCCCGCCCGCCCGCTCCTCCGGTTTTCCCGCGCCCACCCTCAGGCTCGTGGGGCCACGGGTCGTCGTGCCCCCTCGGCTCGGGCTGGACTGCCGGGTCGGGCTCGGTGGCGGACCGCATGTCGTTGGCGCACATGCCGCTCACCACGGAAGCGGGCGACCCGCCGGCGCGGCTCACCTGCGCGAGAATGAGCCCGACATGGATCGTGCTGTCGCGGGGGCGCACGGGCGTACCGAGGGGGGATCGGAATGGCGACGAGCACGGTGGACGTGGCGGTGCCTGGGGTGTTGCGGCCGGTGGTGGATGTGGCCGCGTTGCCGGGGGCGGGGTGGCTGGTGCTGTCCGAGGGTGGGCGGCTGGCGCGGTGGGTGCCGGGGACCGGTGAGGTGCGGGAGGTGGCCCGGTGTCGGGTGACCGCGGACGAGGACGACGTTCAGCTGCGGCTCCATGTGTCGCGGTGCGGCCGTTGGGCGGCGGTGGTGCAGGACCGCGGCCGGTACGGCACCGTCGTCGATCTCGCCGGCGGCGCGCCGGAGTTGCGGCTGGACGGTGGGGACTACTGCTGCGACACCGTCCCGTTCGCGTTGGCGTTCGTCGAGCACGGCGGCCGGCCGCTCGTCGTCCATCGCACCGACTGGAACCGGTTGGACGTCACCGATCTCGCGTCCGGCGAGCTGCTCACGACGCGGCGCAGTCCGGACGGCGAGGAGGAGCACGACCTCGACTACTTCCACGGCGCGCTGGCGCTCAGTCCTGACGGGACTCGTCTCCTCGACAGCGGCTGGGTGTGGCATCCGTGGGCGATGCCGGCGGTGTGGAGCCTGACGGCCTGGCTGCACGACAACCCGTACGAGTCCGAGGACGGGCCCAGCCGGGCGGTGTATTCGGAGGTCTCGGAGTGGGACCGGCCGGCGGTGTGGGTCGACGACGAGCGGATCGCGGTGCACGACGTGGACGACGCCGGCAACGGCACCGTCCACGTCCTCGACCCCACCTCGGTCGAACTGCGCTCGCCGGGCGTCCGGTGGATCACGGCGGTCGCGACGTTCCCCTGGCCGACCGGCGCTTCCGGCTTCTTCAGCGACGGCGAGCATCTGCTGATCGCCGACGGGACCGGCCTGCAGGGCGTCGACATCACGGGCGGACGGCAGGTGTTCGCGATCGACGGGTTCCGCCCGACCCGGCAGGACCGGCACACCGGGACGCTGATCGAGGTCGGCGACGGCGCCCGGTTGTGGACGCCGCCGAGGTGGACCCCGCGCGCCGGCTGATCTGGCCCCGGCTCAGGCCCGGAGCGAGGCGAGGGTGACCACCGTGATGTCGGACGGCGCGCCGACCCGGACGGGTGGGCCCCAGGCGCCGGCGCCGCGGGTGACGTAGAGCTGGGTGTCGCCGTAGCGTTCCAGGCCCGCGACGGTCGGATTGGCCAGTTCGGCCAGGTAGTTGCCGGGCCAGAGCTGGCCGCCGTGGGTGTGGCCGGAGAGCTGGAGGTCGACGCCGTGGCGCATGCTGTCGTGGACGGTGACCGGCTGGTGGGCCATCAGGACGGCTGCCCGGCCGGTGTCGCGGTCGCCCAACGCCCGTGCGTAGTCCGGCCCTTGGCCCTGTGAGGCGCCGGCGATGTCGTTGACTCCGGCGAGGTCGAACCAGGGCAGTTCGACGCGGGCGTTCTCCAGCGGGTGGACGCCGAGTTCGCGGACGAAGTCGACCCATGGCGCGGCGCCGGAGAAGTACTCGTGGTTGCCGGTGACGAAGTACGCGCCGTCCCTGGCCCGCAGGTCGGCCAACGGGCGGGCGGCGGGGCCGAGTTCGGGGACGGTGCCGTCGACCAGGTCGCCGACCACGGCGATCAGGTCGGGCTGGGTGGCGTTGATGGTGTCGACGATCCGCCGGGTGTGCGCCCGGCCGAGTATCGGGCCGAGGTGGATGTCGCTGACCACGGCGATCCGGTAGCCGTGCGCGGCACGCGGCAGTTTCGCGAGCGGCACCGTCACCTGCTTCACGCGCGGTCCGCGCAGCACCCCGTGCGCGCCGTTGGCGACCACCCCGACGGCGACTCCGGCCGCCGCCCCGGCCACCACCCGCGACACGAACAGCCGCCGCGAGGGCTCGACGACGGCGGGCACGTCGTCCGCCGTCCCCTCGGGTTCGACCACCTGCGAGGGTTCCACCGCCCGCAAAGGTTCCACCGCCCGCGAGAACTCCACCGCCCGCGAAGGTTCGACCGCCCGCGAGGGTTCCTCCGCCGCCCGGCCCCCGGAGCGGCGCGGGAGGCGCAGCAGCAGCGGGCGCACCAGCTCGCCGACCAGCAGCGCGAGCAGCAGGTAGAGGAGGACGGCCAGCCACAGGTAGCCGGGCCAGGCGAACCAGCGCTCCACCGCGAGCGGGAAGGCCCGGCCGCCGACCAGGGCCAGCAGGGAGAGGACGGGCAGCAGCACGACGAGGACGGTGCCCGCGCGCCGGTACCGGCTGCCCGGGGTGGAGACGTCGCGGACCAGCCGCCGCCACACGTACCAGTGCGCCGCCCCGAGCAGGCCGAGCGCCACCACCCCCACCACCGCGATCACCATGCGGCAAGTATCGGGGCCCGGTGATCGCGGGCTGTGACCGGGGTGCGGTTCGGTGCGACCGGGCGTGGTCGTCCGGGCGCGGGGGGTGCCGGTGCGGGTTCGGTTGCTGTGAGCCCT
Source organism: Kitasatospora sp. NPDC004531 (assembly GCF_053602195.1). Taxonomy (NCBI): domain Bacteria; kingdom Bacillati; phylum Actinomycetota; class Actinomycetes; order Kitasatosporales; family Streptomycetaceae; genus Kitasatospora; species Kitasatospora sp. NPDC004531. The sequence goes on from NZ_JBSGDD010000041.1 coordinate 19,128, forward strand.
CCCACACCCCGTGCACCGTCTACGGCCCTCAGTAGTGGGTGCGGCGACGGACCTGCGGGCCCGCCCTCGCAGACCGCCGATGTCCGACACATCTTCGCAGGTCAGGGGCTCTCTGGCAGTCGGCGACCAGGCACCGGGCCGACCCGCCGGGCACAGCGCGTCCGCCCGTCCGCCACTGCCCCACCTACTACGGCGCGTAGTGAGGGCAGCTTTTGAGCCACTCTCCGTGATCTGCCAAGAATGTCCCCCGTCCGCCGGGCGGTCCGGTCGATCCCGCATCGGCCGCCGTCCCGCTGTCACGTTCGTCCGATCGCCGCGCCGGTGTCGTGCGGGGCGTGCCGGTCGGCGGGCCGCCGTGTCCGACCGGCCGTCCGGCCCGTACCAGAAGAGATCGCCCATGCCGCAGCGCAGCACGTCCAGCCTTTCGGAGAGTTTCCGTCGTCACCGCCGTGCCGTGGTGACGGGTGTGGCGACTCTCGCCGTCGCGGGCACCGCCGCGCTGGCCGTCGCGCTGCCGCAGAACTCGGGCCCGGCGGACGCCGCCGCCAACCCCGCGCCGGCGAGCGGCCCGCAGCTCGCGGCGGACCCCGTGGACCCGCAGGCCGCCGAGGCGAGCGCGAGCGCCAGTGCGAGCGCGCAGGCCGAGGCCGAGGCCGAGGCCGAGGAGGCGGAGGCGAAGGCCAAGGCGGACGCCGAGGCGAGCGCGAGCGCCAGTGCCAGTGCGGCGGCAGCCAAGGAGTCGGCGGAGGCGAAGGCCCGGGCGGAGGCCGCGTCCCGCTCGCAGCAGCGTCAGGCGCTGCCGAGCAGCAAGCCGTCGGCCACCGCGTCGCCGCTGGCGAAGACCTACAGCGGGACGCCGCAGCAGATCGCGGCGCAGCTGGTGCCGGCGGGCCAGTTGCAGTGCTTCACCAACATCGTGGAGCGCGAGAGTGGTTGGAACGTGCACGCGACCAACCCGTCCTCGGGTGCGTACGGGTTGATGCAGGCGCTGCCGGGTTCGAAGATGGCGTCGGCGGGTGCGGACTGGCGGGACAACCCGGCGACCCAGATCAAGTGGGGCCTGCAGTACATGAACCAGACGTACGGCAGCCCGTGTGCGGCGTGGTCGTTCTGGCAGGCGCACAACTGGTACTGAGGCGGGTGGTCCGCACCTCTCGGGGAGGTTCGGCACGGTGTGTGCGCAGCTCCACCACCATGCGTACATCTGACGATACGTCAGCAAGTCGCGGCGTTCCGCCCTCTATCCGGACATTTCATCGCACGGTCGTGTCCGTTCGGTGAAGATTACGAGAACTTCCCGTGGCCACTGTCCGGAATAGCCGCTTTAGAGCGGCTTCCGACCTTTGCCTGAGGCTGTCCCCGCCCCTAGCCTCCCGCCCATGGCCCCACCACTGATCACCGTCGTGCTCCCCGCCTACGACGAGCAGGAACAACTGAAGGAGTGTCTGGACTCCCTGCTCGGCCAGTCCTTCCGCGAGTTCGAGATCATCGTGGTGCAGACCCCCTCCCCGCACTGCCCGGAGGAGCGGCTGGTGGAGGCGTACGAACTGCGCGACGCCCGGGTGCGGGTGCTGCGGCTGGACACCGAGCCCGGCATCGGGCGGGCCCGGACGGCGGGCGCGGCGCACGCGCGCGGCGACTACCTGCTGTTCCTGGACGCCGACCACCTGCTGCCGGCGGACGCGTTGGAGGCCATGGCCGCCCGGCTGGCGGAGACCGGCGAGGTCGACCTGCTGCTGTTCGGCCACAACCGCGAGTACCGCGGCAAGGTGTGGCCGGGCAACGCGGCCGAACTGCTGGCCGCCGCTGGGCCGGCCGTCTTCGGCCCCGACGAGCACCCCGAGCTGTTCGGCGCTCCGCCGCTGATCTGGGACCGGCTGCTGCGCACCGGCACCACCCCGGCCTTCCCGGACGGCTTCTACGAGGAGGTCCCGGCGGTGCACCGCTCGCTGCTGGCCGCCTCCCGGATCGCCGTGCTGGACCGCGAGTGCGTCACCATCCGCCGCCGCCACACCCTGCACCCGGCGGGCGGCGAAGGCGCGAGCCACTTCGACCTGTTCGACCGCTACGAGGGCACCTTCGAGCTGCTGGACGCACGACCCGCCGAGGCCCCGCCGGTCAACCCGGAGGTGCGCACCCACCTGTTCACCCGGATGGTGCGGCACTACCTGTTCGTCTTCGACCTGCCGGGCTGCCTCACCCGCGCCGAGCGGCCGCAGTTCTTCCAGCGCGCCGCCGAGCACTACAAGCGTTTCCTCCCGGACGGCTACAAGCGTCCGGACGGCCGCGAGGGCATCAAGTTCTCGCTGCTGGCGTCGAATTCGTACGCCACCTTCGAGGTCGCCAAGTTCTCCCGCCTGGCGGGCCGCCGCTGAACTCGGCGGCCACGCACCGACGACGGCGGCCCGGCCGCCGTTTTCCGCGCCCGGGCGCTTCCGCCCGCCCCGCGGCGGGTAAACGCAACGGTGGGGCCGGCGGCATCGGGTCGGCCGCGCCCGGTGCGGCGTCATCCCGTGTTCCGGCCGGTCGTCCTGACGAACCGTCCGGTCGGAACGGGACGGTAGAGTCCCTCCCCGCGACCGGCTCTGCCGCGCCACCTCCGTGCACTCCCTCCCGTGCACTCCTCCCGTGCACCACCGGACCGGAAGGCGAACTCCTCGATGACTTCCCCTGTCTCCCCGGCGGCCGACCCCGCTCCCGGCTCCGCCACCGACGCCGCTGACCCCACCGACGCCACCGACCCGTTCGCCGACGGGGGCGGCCCGACTCCGGGTCCGGTCGGCCAACTCCCGCCCCAGCAGCAGATGGCGGGCTGGGCGGTGACGCTGCTCGGCTTCCTGCTGCTGGCCGAGGCGTTCGTCTGCGTCGCCGCGCTGATCAGCGTCTGGACGCCGCTCACCACGCTGACCGCCGAACGCGCCCCCGCCGCCGTCCCCGAGCCGTGGAGCATGCTCGGACTCGGCCCCTGGCACCTGACCTCCAACACCGCGATGCTGATCGCCGTCCTCGCCGCCAGCGGGCTCGGCAGCTTCGTGCACGCCGCGACCTCGTTCGCCACCTACGCGGGCAACCGCCAGCTGCTGCCCAGCTGGCTGCCCTGGTACCTGCTGCGCACCGCGATCGGCGGGGCGCTCGCGCTGCTGGTCTACTTCCTGCTGCGCGGCGGCCTGTTCGCCAACGGCACCGACGGCACCGCCACCAACCCGTACGGCTTCGCCGGGATCGCCGGCCTGTGCGGCCTGTTCTCCAAGCAGGCCACCGACAAGCTCCGGGAGATCTTCGACACCGTCCTCACCACCCGCGACGGGGCGGGCGACGACGAGCGCGACGACAAGATCCAGCCCACGGCGCCGACTTCGCCGACCGGGGCCGCGACACCCGCCGCGCCCGCCGTGCCCGCCGCACCTGCCGCACCGGTGCCGCCGGCCGGTTCCGGGACGCCCCTCGACAAGCCGCCGGCCGCCGAGACCGCCGTGGCCACTATTCCGCAGCAGGCCTCCAAGGTCTCCGAGTCCGCCTGACCCGACCAACCGTCAACATCCGTCCCTTTTTTGCGCCCACAACAACCCGTGCGGGTACTGACGGCCGCGATTCCGTTTCGGCGGTCCCGTTCCGGACCATGATCCGCCCGGACGACGCCCTTCCGGGCGTCCGGCAGGTCAGGAAAGGGCGGTTGGTATGACCACAGCGGACGGGGAGCCGATCCCCACGATCACCGAGGCGACGCTCGACGACATCGCGGTCAACGGCATCTGGCGCGGCGCGAGTCTCGACATCAACCCGTCGGTGCTCGCCGTCGCCCGGGCGCTGCTCGCGGCCGTGCAGGGCGTCGCACCGGCCGGCGCGCTGCCCGACGGCCTGCGCGAGCTGGTGGCCGAGGTCCTGCGGCGGGCCGGGATCACCTTCCCGCGCATTCCGGTGACGGACGAGTTCAGCCTGTCCGCGTTCGCGATCAAGCAGCAGGGCTCGGAGCCACGCCCGGTGGTGATCGTGCCCGCGGGGTGGAACCCGTACGGCTGGCTGCCGTTCATGGCCGGCTACCTCACGCTGGCCGCGCGCGGCTACCACGTCCTGGCCTACACCCCGCGCGGCCTCGGCACGCCGGGCCAGCTCTACACCTCCGACGGGTTCATCGACGTCGCCGGGCCGAAGGACCGGGCGGACGGCACGAAGGTGATCGACTTCGCCGAGGAGCAGTTCGCGCCGAGCAAGGTCGGGTTCATGGGCCTGTCCTACGGCTCCGGGATCAGCCAGCTGGTCGCCGCGCACGACGAGCGGGTCGCCGCCGTGGCCGCGCTGAGCACCTGGGGCAACCTCGCCACCAGCCTCTACGACAACGACACCCGGCACGTGAAGGCCGTGGAGCTGCTGATCGGCTTCACCGGCGCCGAGGAGGGCCGGGAGGAGGAGAAGTTCGAGCCCGAGACGTGGAGCGTCCTCCAGGACTTCCGGGCCGGGCAGAACATGTGCAGGGTGGTGGAGTGGGGCTACGAGCGCTCCCCGGAGAAGTACCTGGACGCCACCAACGGGCGCGGCGTCCCGACCTTCTACTCGAACACCTGGCACGAGAGCCTGTTCCCGGTCGGCGAGGCGATCGACGTCTTCGAGCGGCTCACCACGCCGAAGCACCTGAACCTGTGGATCGGCGACCACGGCGCTCCCGAGGGTGCCGGCATCACCGGTGTCTCCAGCGGTGTGGCCTTCCCGGGCCTGCTCACGCCGATGAACGAGGCGTACGCCTGGCTGGACCACCACCTGCTGGAGAAGCCCAACGGGGTGCCCGAGTGGCCGGTGGTCAACAGCCAGGTGATGTTCACCTACAAGACCGCGCCGTTCGGCAGCGGTCGGCGGATCACCGCCCCGGCGCACCGCGAGCCGCTCGGCTCCTGGGCGGAGGCCACCGTCACCCGTGAGGCCTGGTACCTGGGCGGCAGCGACGACGGCGACGGCGCGCTGTCCGACAAGCCGTCCAGCGGCTGGAGCCGCGGTTTCACCGCCGGGCACGAGACCACCGCCACCGCGATGGACGCCATCATGGACACCGGGCAGAAGGAGTGGTTCGGCAACCCCAAGAGCTACGACCCGGCGGGCTTCGACCGGTCCCGGCTGCTGGTGTGGTCGACGGAGGCGCTCGCGGGCGGCCGCCGGATCCGCGGCGCGGCGAAGCTGCGGCTCGCCGTCCGGGCCGAGCAGGCCGACGCGGTGACGCTGGTCGCCTACCTCTTCGACCTCGCGCCCAACGGCAAGGCGCAGATCATCACGCACGAGCCCCGCACCGTCACCGGGCTGACGGCCGGCCAGGAGCAGGCGGTGGACTGGGCGCTCCAACCCGCCGCCTACGACCTGCCCGACGGCCACCGCCTGGCGCTGGTGGTCAACAGCCGGGACATGCTCTACGCGTTCACCGGCGCGGTGGACAGCACCACCACGATCGGCTCCCCGCCCGGCGCGGAGGCCCTCCTGGAGCTGCCCCTCGGCTGACGCCCCGAACACGGAAAGGGGTGGATCCGGCAGGCGCCGGATCCACCCGTCCACCCCGACCGGCGGGGGTCAGGCCTTCGCGGGGCCGAACCGCTTGCGCCAGGCCAGCGAGACGTACACCAGGCCGACCAGGACCGGCACTTCGATGAGCGGGCCGACCACGCCGGACAGCGCCTGGCCGGAGGTGACGCCGAAGGTGCCGATGGCGACGGCGATGGCGAGTTCGAAGTTGTTGCCGGCGGCGGTGAACGCCAGGGTGGCGGTGCGGTCGTAGGCGAGGCCGAGCGCCTTGCCGAGCGCGAACGTGCCGAACCACATGATGGCGAAGTAGGCCAGCAGCGGCAGCGCGATCCGGGCGACGTCCAGCGGCTGCGAGGTGATCGTCCTCCCCTGGAGGGCGAACAGGATCACGATCGTGAACAGCAGGCCGTACAGCGCCCACGGGCCGATCCTCGGCAGGACCTTCGCCTCGTAGCGCTCCCGGCCGAGCCTCCGCTCGCCGAGGCGGCGGGTGAGGAAGCCGGCGACCAGCGGGATGCCGAGGAAGACCACCACGTTGAGGGCGATCTTCCCCGTCGAGATGTCGAGGTGCTGCCCGTCGCCGAGGCCCAGCCGGCCCGGCAGCAGGTCGAGGTAGAACCAGCCCAGCACGCCGAACATGACCACCTGGAAGACGCTGTTCAGGGCGACCAGCACGGCGGCGGCCTCGCGGTCGCCGCAGGCCAGGTCGTTCCAGATGATCACCATGGCGATGCAGCGGGCCAGGCCGACGATGATCAGGCCGGTGCGGTACTCGGGCAGGTCCGGCAGGAAGATCCAGGCCAGCGCGAACATCACGGCGGGCCCGACCAGCCAGTTGATCACCAGCGAGGAGGCCATCAGCCTGCGGTCGCCGGTGACGGCGTCCAGCCGGTCGTAGCGGACCTTGGCCAGCACCGGGTACATCATCACCAGCAGGCCCAACGCGATCGGCAGCGAGATCCCGCCGATCGCCACCTTCGCCAGCGCGTCGCCCAGCCCGGGGATCAGCCGGCCCAGGCCGAGGCCGACGGCCATCGCGGCGAGGATCCACACCGCGAGATACCGATCGAGGGTGGACAACTTGGCGACCACCGACTGCTCGGCGGTTCTCGGGGTCGGCTCGGTGCGGGCCACTAGCAGGACCTCTTCGTGTCGGCGTTGGCGCGGGCGGTGGCGGCTAGCTCGGCGAACTGCCCGGAGAGCGCGTCCAGCACCTCGGGCCGCAGGCGGTAGTACGTGAACCGGCCACACGGCTCGGTGTCCACCACGCCCGCCTCCCGCAGCACCCGGAGGTGGTTGGACAGGTTGGTCTGGCGGGCGCCGGTCTCCTCCACCAGGTGCGTGGTGCACAGGGTTTCGCGGGCCAGCAGGTTCACGATCCGCAGCCTGAGCGGGTCGGACAGCACCCGCAACAGTTCAGTGTCGACTGACATCACCATGGGCTGATAATTTCACATCAGCCGAGACTGATGCCAGCCTGCCACCGACGGCCACCCGCACCGCACCACCTCACCCCGCCCCGCCCCGCCCCGAAGGACGACTTCCATGACCGTGCCCCTCGCCTCCGTGCTCTTCGTCTGCGTCCACAACGCGGGCCGCTCCCAGATGGCGGCCGGCTTCCTCTCCCACCTCGCCGGCGACCGGGTCGAGGTCCGCTCGGCCGGCTCCGCGCCCGGTCACGAGGTCAACCCGGCCGCCGTCGCCGCGATGGCCGAGGACGGCATCGACATCTCCGACCAGCGGCCGAAGATCCTCACCCCCGAGGCCGTCCGGTCCTCCGACTACGTCATCACCATGGGCTGCGGCGACGCCTGCCCGTACTTCCCCGGCAAGCAGTACCTCGACTGGACCCTCGACGACCCGGCCGGCCAGGGCGTGGAGGCCGTCCGCCCGATCCGCGACGCGATCCGCGCCCGCGTCGAGGCCCTGATCGCCGAGATCGACGCCAACGCCCGCACTGCCGACTGACCGCACCACCGGCTGACCGCACCGCCGCCCGCGCAGCCGCCCGCACTGCCGGAGCGCCGCCCGGAGCACCGCCCGCAGCGCCGCCGTCCGCATGCAGGACGGCCCGCCCCCGCCGGCGGACGGGTCGGTACGCTGGGCCGCCGCCACCTGCCCCGCCGTCGCGAAGGACCACCGTGCAGCCGATCACCGACCGTCCGATCCGCTGGGGCGTGCTCGCCACCGGCGGCATCGCCAACTCCTTCGTCGAGGACCTGGCCGCCGTCCCCGGCGCCCAGGCCTTCGCCGTGGCCTCCCGCCGGGAGGAGTCCGCGCGGGCCTTCGCCGCACGGCACGGCATCCCCCGGGCGTACGGCAGTTGGCAGGAGCTCGCCAGCGACCCCGAGGTCGACGTGGTGTACGTGGCCACCCCGCACGCCGCGCACCACAGCGCGACGAAGCTGCTGCTGGAGGCGGGGAAGGCGGTGCTCTGCGAGAAGCCGTTCACGCTGAACGCCCAGCAGAGCGCCGAGCTGGTCGCGCTCGCCCGCAAGCGCGAGGTGTTCCTGATGGAGGCCATGTGGACCTACCTGGACCCGAACGTGCGCCGGATCACCGAGCTGGTCGCCGACGGCGCGATCGGTGAAGTCCGCTGCGTCCAGGCCGAGTTCGGCTTCGCCGCGACCACCGACCCGGCCCACCGGCTGTGGGACCCGGCCGCCGGCGGCGGCGCCCTGCTGGACCTCGGCGTCTACCCGGTCGCCTTCGCCCAGCTGCTGCTCGGCGAACCGGAGACCGTCCAGGCGCAGGCCCGCCTCACCGCGAGCGGAGTGGACGCGCACACCGCCGTCCTGCTCGGCCACCGCGGCGGCGCGACCGCCCTGCTGTCCTGCTCGCTCGACGCCCAGTGCGGCCAACGGGCCTCGGTCCAGGGCCGATCGGGACGCATCGAGATCGAGCGCGACTTCTTCCACCCGGCGTCCTTCACCCTGCACCGCGACGGCCGCTCACCCGAGACCTTCGCCGCCCCGCCCGCCGCCGGGCACGGCTACGGCCTGGAGGCCGCCGAGGTGGTGCGCTGCCTGCGGGCCGGCGCGACCGAGTCCCCCCTGGTGCCGCTGGACGGCACCCTCGCCGTGATGCGCACCCTCGACGCGGTGCGCGAGCGGATCGGGGTGCGCTACCCGGGCGAGTGATCGGACCGTCCGGGCTGCCCGATCGCCCGGAGCAGCACTTCGGCCAGGTGCAACGGCCGTGCGGACGGCTCCAGTTGGGTGAGCTGGGTGCGGCAGCTGAGGCCGTCCGCGAGCAGCAGGGTGTCCGGCGCGGCGGCGCGGACGGCGGGCAGCAGGGCGCGTTCGGCGGCGGCCACGGACACCTCGTAGTGGCCGCGTTCGAAGCCGAAGGCGCCCGCCAGGCCGCAGCAGCCGGCGTCGAGTTGCCGGTTGGCCAGGCCGAGGCGGGCGGTGAGGCGCTGGTCGGCGGCGGTGCCCAGGACGGCGTGCTGGTGGCAGTGCACCTGGGTCATCGCGGTGCCGGTCAGCTGCGGCAGGGCGACCTCCCGCTCGTCCAGGAACTCGGCCAAGGTGCGCACCCGGGACGGGAGTTCGGTGCCGTCGAGGAGTTTCGGCCAGTCGCCGCGGAGGGTGGCGGTGCAGGACGGTTCCAGGCCGATCACCGGCAGGTCGGGCGGCAGGTGGCGCACGGAGCGGCGGATCACCCGGCGGGCGGTGGCGAGTTGGCCGCTGGCGATCAGGGTGAGGCCGCAGCAGACCGGGCCGTCCGGCAGGCGGACCTGGAAGCCGAGGTGTTCCAGCACCCGCACGGCCGCCATCGCCGGTGCGGGGTCGAGGAGTTCGGACATCGAGTCGGGCCAGAGCAGGACCGCCGGGGCCGCCGGGTCGACGGGGTGGGCGGCGCGGTGGCTGCGGAACCAGGCGGTGAAGCGGCGCGGCGGGAGGGCAGGGAGGTCGCGTCGCGGGTCGATGCCGCCGAGGCGCTTGAGCAGCGCGCCGCTGACCCGGCCGCGCAGCGCGGCGTTCGCGGCGCGGGGCGCGAGGTGGGCCAGGCGCAGCCACAGCGGCAGCAGGCCGAGCGAGTAGTGGGCGGCCGGGCGGGGCCTGAACCGGTAGTGGTGGTACAGGAATTCGGACCGGTAGCCGGCCATGTCCACGTGCACGGGGCAGTCGCTGGCGCAGCCCTTGCAGCCGAGGCACAGGTCGAGTGCCTCGCGGACTTCCGGGGAGCGCCAGCCGTCCGTCACCAGGTCGCCGCGCAGCATCTCGCCGAGCAGCCGGGCGCGGCCTCGGGTGGAGTGGCGTTCCTCCTCGGTCACCATGTAGCTGGGGCACATCACCCCGCTGGTGGTGTCCACGCACTTGCCGACGCCGACGCAGCGGTGCACCGCGTTCAGCAGGCTGCCGCCGTCCTCGGGGTAGGCCAGGGTGAGCGGCAACTCCCGTCCGGGGAAGCGCAGATCGGCGTCCAGCGGGCGCGGGTCGACCAGCAGGCCGGGGTTGAGCAGGCCGTCCGGGTCCCAGATCTGCTTGTAGCGGGCGAACAGGTCGATCACCTGGGGCGGGAACATCCGGGGCAGCAGCTCGGCCCGGGCCTGACCGTCGCCGTGCTCGCCGGAGAGCGAACCGCCGTGCGCTGCCACCAGGTCCGCGGCCTCTTCGAGGAACTCCCGCATGGCGGGCGGTCGTTCGCGCACCGGGAAGTCGAGCCGCAGGTGCACGCACCCTTCGCCGAAGTGGCCGTAGGGGACGCCGCGCAGCCCGTGCCGTTTCAGCAGGGCCCGCAACTCCCGCAGGTAGGAGCCGAGTTGCTCGACCGGGACGGCCGAGTCCTCCCAGCCGGGCCAGGCCGCGCCGCCGGGCGTGCCGTCCGGGCCGGGTGGCAGCCGGGTGACGATGCCCGCGCCGGCCTCGCGGATCGACCACAGCGCGCGCTGCTCGGCCGGGTCGGTGACCAGCGCGACCGTCGCGGTGCGCTCCCGCCGTACGGCGTCGGCGAGTCGGCGGGCCCGGTCGACGGCCTCGGCGGCCGTGTCGCCGCCGGTCTCCAGGAACAGCCAGCAGGCTCCGTCCGGCATCCGGTCCAGGACGGGCGGGCGCGGTCCGGTCGCGAGCAGGGCGGCGACCAGGTCGGCGGCCATTCCCTCGCAGGTCAGCGGGCCGAGCGGGAGCAGCGCGGGCACCGCGTCGGCGGCGGCCGTCTCGTCCGGGTAGCCCGCCAGCACCAGGGCGCGGTGCGGGGGTTCGGGCACCAGGCGGACGGTGGCGCCGAGCAGCAGGGCGCACGTGCCCTCGGTGCCGGTGACGGCCCGCACCAGGTCGTAGCCGCGTTCCGGGAGCAGCGCGTCCAGCGGATAGCCCGAGCCGCGGCGCGGCAGGACCGGCATGGCGCGGCGCAGCAGTGCCAGGTTGTCGGCGGCGAGTGCCTGCAACTCCCGGTGCAGGCGGGCGAGTCGGCCGGGCCCGGCGGCGAGTGCGGCCCGCTCGGCGGGTGGCAGCGGGCCGGTGGCGGTGAGTTCGGTGCCGTCGGCGAGCAGCAGGTCGAGGCTGTGCAGGTTGTCGGAGGTGCGGCCCCAGGCGAGGGAGTGCGCGCCGCAGGCGTCGTTGCCGATCATCCCGCCGATCGTGCAGCGGCTGTGGGTGGACGGGTCCGGCCCGAACCTGAGGCCGAACGGCCGTGCGGCGCGCTGGAGTTCGTCGAGCACGGTGCCGGGTTCGACGCGTGCGGTGCGGGCCTGCGGGTCGATCTCCAGCACCCGTCCGAGGTGCCGCCGGTGGTCCAGCACCACTGCGTCGGGCCCGATCGCCTGCCCGCCGATGCTCGTCCCCGCTCCGCGTGCCACCACCGGCACCCCGTACTGCCGGCAGACCGCCAGCGCCGCCCGTACGTCGTCCGCGTCCGCCGGTTTCACCACTCCGCGCGGCACCTGCCGGTAGTTCGACGCGTCCTGTCCGTACACGGCCCGTTCGGCGATCCCGAAGCGCACCTCCCCGCGGACGGCGTCGGCGAGGGCGCGGGCGAGATCGGAGGCGGCCATCCCCCGATCATTCCAGCCGGGGGCGGCCGGCACCCGGCCTCCGCCCGAAAACGGCGGGTCGGGTTGGCGGGCGGTCGGCGGCCTCGTCGCCGCGGCGGGGCGCGCGCGGGCCGCCCTGCCGCGGCGTGGGCCTCAGTGTTCGCGGGCGATCGCGACCAGGGCCGCGTCGTCCAGGAGGCGGCCGCCGACGTGGGTGAGGAGGTCGTGGCGGAGGCGGTCGAGGAGGGCGTGGGGGGTGGCGGCGGTGAGGGCGGGGGCGCGGGTGGGGAGGGGGTAGAAGGCGTGGTCGTGGTCGCGGGCTTCGGTGACGCCGTCGGTGTAGAGGAGGAGGGTGCTGCCGGGCGGGAAGGCGAACTCCTCGGTGCGGCGGTCGGTGGCGGTGAGCTTGCCCATGCCGAGCGGGGGCCCGGGGTGCCGCAGCGGCAGCAGGCGGGCGTGGCCGGGGGTGAGCAGCAGGGGCAGCGGGTGTCCGCAGTGGGTGAGGCGGACGACGGGGTGGTGGTCGGGCAGGTCGAGGACGAGCGCGGTGACGAAGTTCTCGCGGGTCTCGTGGCCGGTGTCGGCGAGTTCGGCGAGGTGGCGCTGGTAGGAGGTTTCGAGCGCGTCGGCCAGCCGGGCCGGGTCCGCGTGCTGGTGGGCGAGTTCGCGGAACGCGCCGATGAGCGCGGCGGCGTCGCCGACGGCGTCCAGGCCCTTGCCGCGCACGTCGCCGATCAGCAGCCGGGTGGCGTCCTCGGTGCGGACGGCCGCGTACAGGTCGCCGCCGACGTTGGCTTCGTCGGCGGCGGCGAGGTAGCGGGTGGCGATCCGCAGCGGGCCGGCGTGTTCGGGCAGGGGGCGCAGCAGGACGCGTTGGACGGCGTCGGAGACGGTGCGGACCTGGGTGAGTTCGCGTCCGTGGCGTTCGCGGATCCGGCAGAACGCGACGACGACGGCGGTGACCAGGGCGAGCGCGGCGAGCTGGGCCAGGTGGTTGGCGGTGAGCAGGCCGCCGCGGCAGACCGCGATGACGATCTGCGCGGCGAGGGCGAGGGCGCCGACCAGGGCGGTGAGGCGGGTGCCGGCGAAGGAGGCGGTGATCGCGGGGGCGGCGACCAGCAGCGGGCCGAGGTGGATGGTCGGGGTGATCGAGACGTCGACGACGGTGATCAGCGTGATCAGGCTGAGCGGCAGCAGCACCAGCAGGTGTCCGGTGCGCCACTCGCTCCGCAGGTTCGCCAGACTCTGCCGCACTCCCACTCCACCACCATGCCTCCTGCCGGGGCCGCCCACGACCTGGTGGACGCTGCGTGCACGGGGTATGGCGCGGGGTGAGGGGCCGCCCCTACGATCACGCCATGACGTCCACCCCGAACCCGCCCGCCGCCACAACGACAGCCGGTGTCACCTCGGCGAAGGGCCTGGAGCCCGCCGAGGGCGAGCTGATCCTCGCCGAGCGGTTCGCGCCGTGGGTGCGGGCGTTGGGGTTGACGGTGGTGGAGACGGGTCCGCGGCACGCGGTGCTGCGGCTGCCGTGGTCGGACGGGCTGGCCCGGGACGGCGGCGGGTTGTCGGGCCAGGCGATGATGGCGGCGGCCGACACGGCGACGGTGGTCGCGGTGTCCTCCGCGCTGGGCGGTTTCGCGCCGATGACCACCGTCCAGCAGTCGATCACCTTCCAGCGGGCGGCCCGGGACACCGATCTGCTGGTGACGGCCCGGCTGACCAAGCTGGGCCGCCGGATCGCGTTCGCGGAGATCACCCTGGCCACGCCGGACGCCCCGCACGAGCCGGTCGCGCAGGCCACCACCGTCTACGCGTTCCCGGGCTGAGACCCCGGGCCGGGCCCGAGCCGCCCGCCGGGTGCCCGGCGATCCCGCACCTGCACACCCCTGTCGCGGCGGCCGTACCCGGCAGTAGCCTCCCGTCATCACTCTGTTCGCGATCATTCGCCCTGGAGGCTCCATGCGCCCGATTCCCAGCCGCCGCATGCTCGTTGCGGCCGCGCTCGCCGCTCTGACGCTCACCGGCGCGGCGACCGTCCCCGCTTCGGCGGCGCCGGGCGGGCAGCACGCCACCGCGTACTACCTGGCGCTCGGCGACTCGCTGGCGGCCGGCTACCAGTCGACCCCGACCGGCGGCCACGTCGTCGGCCGCGGCTACGCCCAGGACCTGGCGCGCACGCTGGGTGAGCGGGCGGCGGACGACCGCCGGCCGTTCGAGTTCACCGACCTGGGCTGCCCGGGCGAGACCACCGGCACCATGGCGAACGGCGGCTGCCCGTACCCGAATTCCTTCGACGGCTCCCAACTGGACGCCGCGGTCGCCTACTTGAAGGCGCACTGGAAGGACGAGGTGCTGGTGACGATCGACATCGGCGCCAACGACGTGCAGCGCTGCGCGGCGGGCGGCTCGCTGGACCTGCCGTGCGCGCTGAACGGCATCGAGCAGGTCCGCACCGGCCTGGACCGGATCCTCGGCGAGCTCCGGGCGGCGGCCGGCCCGCACACCCGGATCGTCGGCATGAACCTGTATGACCCGTTCCTCGCCGCCTGGATGACGGGCGCCCAGGGCGAGGCGATGGCCACCGCGTCGGTGCCGCTGGCCAACGCGCTCAACTCGGTGATCGAGACGGTGGACGCCCGCCACCGCGTCCCGACCGCCGACGTGGCGGGCGCGTTCGACACCAACTCCTTCGCGCCGCTGGTCCCGCTGGGCGGCCGGCAGGTGCCGCTGAATGTGGCCCGGGTCATGCAGTGGACCAACATGGCGCGCGGCGACATCCACGCGAACGACGCCGGCTACCAGGTGATCGCGGACGCGTTCCTCGCCAAGCTGCCCAAGCAGTACCTGCACTGACACCGCGCCGACGGCACCCGGCGGCACCGCGTCCCGACCACCCGGATCGGACGCGGTGCCGCCCGGGTCCCGCCGGGACGCTCAGCGGGCGGTGACGGCGGTGACGAACTCCGCGACGCGCTCCTGCGGCAGGTGGCGGGCGATGTCGGCCTCGCTGATCATGCCGACGAGTTTGTGGTCGGGGTGGTTGATCACCGGCAGCCGGCGCACCTGGTGCTCCTCCATCACCTCCAGCACCAGATCGGCCTCCTCGTTCTCCTCGACCACCATCGGGCGGCCGAAGGCGAGTTCGCCGCACCGGACGGTGCTGGGGTCGCGTCCGTCGGCGACGCACCTGAGCACGATGTCGCGGTCGGTGACGATGCCCATCAGCTTCTGGTCCTCGCCGCAGATCGGCAGTGCGCCGACGTCGCGTTCGCGCATGATCCGGGCGGCGTCGGCGAGGGTCTGCTCACCGGTGACGCACTCCGCTCCCGGGTGCATGATCTCTTTGGCGGTGGTCATGGCCGGACCTCCCGAGCTGGTTGTGTCCACTGGCCGTCTTCCATGCTGGCCCCGCCGCCGTCCCGCCCGCCACCCCGGGCACCGAACCTTGCCCCGCGCTCCGGCCCTGCGGTCACGCTGCGTGGCGCGGGGCCACGTTCAGCGGGCGCTCCGACCCTCCGACCTCGGCTCCGGGCGCGACCTGCGGCAGCTCCAACTGCTCGACATCCGGCGGCAGTTCGTCCTCCCCCTGCTCGCCGAGCCCCTCCGTCTCGGCGAGCTGCGCCGCGACCTCGGTGGCCTCGACGGCCTGCGCGGCGTTGCGCTCGGTCGAGCTCTCCAGGAAGCGCAGCAGCTCCACCGGGAACGGCAGCACCAGCGTGGAGTTCTTCTCCGCGGCGACCTCCACCACGGTCTGCAGCAGCCGCAGTTGCAGCGCCGCCGGGGTCGCGGCCATCACCTTCGCCGCCTCCGACAGGCGCGCGGACGCCTGGAACTCGCCGTCGGCGGTGATGATCCGGGCCCGCCGCTCCCGGTCCGCCTCCGCCTGCCGGGCCATCGAGCGCTTCATCGACTCGGGCAGCGCCACGTCCTTGATCTCGACCCGGTCGATCTGGATGCCCCAGCCCAGCGCGGGGCTGTCCAGCATCAGTTCCAGGCCCTGGTTGATCGGCTCGCGGTTGGCCAGCAGGTCGTCCAGCTCGCTCTTGCCGATGATCGACCGCAGCGAGGTCTGCGCGACCTGCGACATCGCGAAGGAGTAGTCCTGCACGTTGACGATCGCCTTCACCGGGTCGACCACCTTGAAGTACACCACCGCGTCCACCCGCACGGTCACGTTGTCCCGGGTGATGCCCTCCTGCGCGGGGATCGGCATCGTGATGATCTGCACGTTCACCCGCCGCAGCCGGTCGGCGATCGGCACGATCCTCACCAGCCCCGGCGCCCGCACCTCGTCCAGCACCCGCCCGAACCGGAACACCACCCCGAGCTGGTACTGCTGCACCATGCGCACGCTCAGGCCGGCGAACACCGCCAGCAGCAACAGCAGCGCAATCACCACGTCGACCACGATCATCGCCGTCACCTCGACCCGTACGGCACGCACACTCGTATTTCCACGCTACTCCGCGACCACCCGCCCGGGGCGCCGCCGAACGCGGCGGCCTCGCCCGCACCCTTCCCTGCCTCGACCTCCGCGCCTCCACGCCTCCACGCCTCCCCTGCCTCGGCCTCCGCGCCTCCGCTGCCGCAGCGCCCGGCGGCGGCTGCGCGCCCGTAGGATCGGGGCCATGGAACTGCCCTCCGTGCTGGTCGAACATGTCCACGGGCTGGCCGAATTGGACGAGTCGGTGATCGACTGCCGGGCCTGTCCGCGGCTGGTCGAGTGGCGTGAGCAGGCGGCCCGGGTGAAGCGCCGGGCGTTCCAGGGGCAGGAGTACTGGGCGCGCCCGGTTCCCGGTTTCGGCCCGGGCGACGCCCGGCTGGTGCTGGTCGGCCTCGCCCCCGCCGCGCACGGCGGGAACCGCACCGGCCGGATCTTCACCGGCGACCCGTCCGGCGACCTGCTGTACGCCTCGCTGCACCGTCTCGGCCTGGCCTCCCAACCGCACTCCACCTGGCGCGACGACGGCCTGGAGCTGTACGGGGTGCGCATCACGGACCCGGTTCGCTGCGCCCCGCCGGAGAACAGGCCGACCAACACCGAACGCGACACCTGCCGCCCGTGGATCGTCCGCGAGTTCCAGTACCTGCGTCCGACGATGCGCGCCGTGGTCGCCCTCGGCGGCTTCGCCTGGCAGGCGATCCTGCCGGCCCTGGCCGCCTCGGGCTGGCAAGTCCCGCGACCGCGACCGCAGTTCGGCCACGGCGCCCACGCCGTCCTCCCCGCCGCCGACGGCGGCCCCGCGCTGCACCTGTACGGCTGCTTCCACGTCAGCCCCCGCAACACCTACACCGGCCGCCTCACCCCGACCATGGTCGACGACCTCCTGCGCACCGCCGCCACCACGGCGGGCCTCGACCCGGCCGGGCCGGCGCCCGCCTGACGGCACACCGCCGGGCGCAGGCGACGGCCCACGGTTGCTCACGGGGCGCCCTGCCACCAGAATCCGAACGACCGAATCCTCCGGGGAGGCCTGATGCGGCAGTTGGGTACGGTGGCGCTGACCGGCGCGGCCGGGAACATCGGAACGGTCGCCCGCGCGGCACTCCGGGACCGGGCGTCACGGCTGGTCCTGCTCGACCGGGCGCCACTCCGGCCGGAGGCCGACCACGAGGAGGTCCGCACCGTCGACCTGCGTGACGCGGCCGCCGTCGAGGCCGCGCTCGCCGGCGTCGACCAGGTGCTCCACCTGGCCGGAATTCCCGACGAGGCCCCGCTGCCGGACCTGCTCGACGTGAACGTGCTCGGCACCCACCACGTGCTGGAGGCGGCGCGCCGCCTCGGCATCGGGCGGGTGGTGCTGGCCGGCAGCAACCGCGCGGCCGGCTTCTATCCCGTCGGGCACCTCACGGACCCGCAGGACCCGGTGCGCCCGGACGGCCTGTACGGCGTGAGCAAGGCGGCCGTCGAGGCCCTCGGGCGGCTCTACGCCGACAAGTTCGGGCTGTCGGTGATCTGCCTGCGCATCGGCAGTTTCGAGGCCGCGCCCACCGAGCCCCGCCACCTGGCGACCTGGCTCAGCCACCGCGACGCGATCGGTTTCCTGCACGCCGCCCTGACCGCCCCGCCCGCCGTCCGCTTCGCCGTCGCGTACGCCGTCTCCGCCAACTCCCGCCGCTTCTGGGCGCTGCCCGACCCGGCGGTGCTCGACTACACCCCGCTCGACGACGCCGAGCGGTACGCCGCCGGCATCCCGGGCGCGGACCGTCCCGCCGACCCCGCGTCTCCGCAGGCGGGCCCGTACGCGCTCCCCGAGTTCACCCTCCCCCACCTCGCCCCGTAGCGCCGCGTCACCGGATCCGCTTCGGCCGACGCGCCACCCTCCGCCGCATCCCGGCCAGCAACTCCCGTGCGAAACCGGCCTCCCCCACCTGTCGCCCGAACAGCACCCCGTACCCGAAGCCGCCGTCCGAGAGCCCCCGCACCGCCTCGCGGGCGACGATCGCGTCCTGGTGGCGGCCGAGGACGTCCTGCAGCACCTTCATCCGACGGGTGAAGCTGCCGGCGGCGGAGCGGCCGGCGGTCTCGCCGGCGTAGCGGGCGCGCTTGGCGGCTTTGCGGGCGTCGTGGAGGGCGTGTTCGCGGTCGGGGCCGTCGGGGGCGTGTTCGGCGGCCGCGAGGCGTTTGAGGGTACGGCGGTGTTCGTGGCGCAGGATGCGGGTGAGTTCGGGCCCGGCGGGCTTGGCCGCACGGGCGCTGAGCGGCGGGTCCTCGGCAAGGGCGGTGAGCGCGTCGAGCAGCTCACGGAAGCGCCGGCCGTCGAGTGCGGCAAGGACGGCGGTGCGGCCTTCGCGGGCCTCCCGGCTGCTCCAGGTGGCGAGTTCGGCGAGGACGCGTTCGCGGTCGCCGCCGTCGGGGAGTTCGCGGGCCTGCCCGAGCAGGCGTTCGCCCAGCACTTCGGCGTCCCGGGCGCGGCCGAGGGTGCGGCCGAGTCGGCGCAGTTCGTCCTCAAGCCCGGTGTGGTCGCCCGACAGGTGGCGGCGGTGGGTGCGCAGGACGCTGCGCAGCCGGCGGGCGGCGACGCGCATCTGGTGCACGGCGTCGGGCCGGTCGGCGCGGGCGTCGCTCTCCAGTGCGACCAGCTTCGCAGTCTGCTCGCGCAGGCGTGCGGTGAGGACGTCCCCCGCGCTGCCGTCGATCCGGTGTGCCACGTTCGCCACCCGTCCTTCCGTGCTGCCCAGGGTAGGCCGCCGGCCGGGGTCCGAGCGCGGTGCCGCGCCGGGGCGGGTGGGAGTGCCAGACCTCAACTTCCGTTCTCCACAACGACAATCCCACTACTGGACGTGTTCTCCCCTGCACAGCACACCGGACGCCCGGCCCGCCGCGTGGTGCGGCAGCGGCCGGGCGTCCGGGAGGCGTGCTGTCAGGGCAGCGCGGGTGCCGAGCAGCCGTGGCGTTCGGCGGAGTGCCGGGCGAACGCGGCGAGGGCGTCCCGTGCCGGGGCGTCCATCGTTTCGAGGCGGTTCCCCAGGTACACGGCCGTGCCGCCGGGACACTTCGCGGTCGCCCAGCCGAGGTTGCCGGCAGTCCCCGGTCCGGTCTCCGCCCGGTCCAGGCCGGCGCCCTGTTTGGCCTGGTAGTCGAACGGAGGGTAGTAGGCGGACAGCCGCAGCCCCACGGTCTTGGCATCGTCGGGCAGCAGGACCGCGCAGTCCTCGATCGGTGCGGTGCCGTCGGCCGGGCTCTCGCGGACCTGCCCGGCGACCCCGGCGCAGGTGCCGGTCGCCTTTCCGGGCGGGGCGGTCACGATGTCCGACAGGCCCGGCACCTGCTCGATCCTTCCGCCGAGCGTGGCGCCGCAGGCCCAGATGTCGTTGGCCCGCTGCGCGATACGGGCACCGATCCGGCCCAGCCGGGCACGCTGCTCGGCCGACGCGAAGTCGTCCACAGGGCCTTCGGCCCGCGTCGTCGGGTCGGCGGTCAGGCCGACGATCAGCTGCCGGCCGGCTTCCTTCCCGGTGCAGGACAGCGCCAGCACCAGGTCTCCCCGGCCGTCCGCCCTGGCCGACATCACCCCCGCCCACCCGGCGCCGACGGGCACCACCGGCACCCCCTCCGACCAGACCGCGCGGGTACGCCCGAGCCGGGCCATGGCGCTGGACGCCCGGGGTACGTCCCAAGCGACGCTGACCAGGAGCGACCCGTGCCGGTCGGGCGTCGCCAGCCCGCAGTTGGCGAGCCACCCGACCGGGGATATCTCGTACCCGCGCAACCGTCCTGCCCCGCCGAGCAGGTCCTTCATTTCGGCGGTGTCCAGCGTTCCCGCACACAGCCCCTGCAGCGAACGCCCGTCCTGCCACCGGTCGTACCCGCCGCCGTAGTACCACCCGGCCGGCACCCCCACCACGAGCAGCACCACCCCGAACCACGCCCACCGCCGCCGCCGATCCCGCCCCACCACCACCGGCCGCCCCGGCGGCCTCGGCGGTGCAGCAGGCCTCGGCGGGACGGGTGCGCCGAACTGTTCAGCCGTCATGAGTGGCCCCCGTGGCGCGTTGCGGGGTCTCACTCCTGCTCGGCGGGCTGCCCTGCGGCAGCTCCGTTGCCCTGCGGATCCCCGCCGTAAGCCGCGATTCCCCCATGCTCCCCCCACGTTCACTACTGCGAGTCGCCGCTCCGATCTCCCCCGTGACGACTCGGTCAGTACCCTACCAATTTCCGAACACAGGATCGACAACGAGTGACGGCGTGCGGACTCAGCGCCCACGGCGCGACTCGGCCCGGAGGTCAGCTGCCGCAGGGGTCATGGGCGTGGGGCGGCCAGGCTGTCGAGGTGGCGGCGCAGGACGGCGCAGAGGTCGTCGGGGGCGACCAGGAGGGGGTGTTGGACGGCTTGGAGGGTGAGGCCGTCGAGGAGGGCGGAGAGGCGGCGGGTTTCGAGGCGGAGGTCGAGGCCGGGGGCGAGGGCGCCGGCGCGGTGGGTCTCGGTGAGGACGCGGTGGATCAGATCGTCGAGGCCGGCCTGCAGCT
Source organism: Kitasatospora sp. NPDC004531 (assembly GCF_053602195.1). Lineage (NCBI taxonomy): Bacteria > Bacillati > Actinomycetota > Actinomycetes > Kitasatosporales > Streptomycetaceae > Kitasatospora > Kitasatospora sp. NPDC004531. Next base: position 39,584 of record NZ_JBSGDD010000041.1, read on the forward strand.
CGGCGAGGCGGCCGCGCAGTTCGGGGCGGGTGCGGGCGGCGGTGACGAAGGACAGCCAGACGGCGGATTCCTCGCGGCGCGCGGCGTCCAACGGGAGTGTCTCGGCGAGGAGTTGGACGGTTCGCTCGCGCCGGTCGCCGGTCGCGGCGGGGTCGAGCAGGGCGGCGGCGTGGGTGCGGATCCGGGACTCGATGCGGCGGGCCAGCTCCCCCATGGCGAAGATCATCAGCTCGGAGCTGCCGGCGAAGTAGTGCCGCACCGAGCCGATCGCCAGCCCGGCCTCATCGGCGACGTTGCGCAGCGAGGCGTGTTCGAGCCCTTCCCGCGCGGCGACGCGCAGTACGGCGTCGGCGACGGTCTGGCGGCGCTCCACGGGGTCCACGATCTTCGGCATGTTGCCGTTATAGCACGGGCGCGCTAAATTGCGTTTTGGCACATCCGAGCTAAATAAAACTCCAGGGGGAACGGCACGATGCGCGGATGGTTGATCGCGATCCTGATCGCGGCGGTGGTCGTCGTGGTGGTGGTCCGGCGGCTGCGCGGCGAACCGCTCAACGCGCGGGACCTGTTCGCGCCGCCGGTGGTGCTCACGGCGCTCGGCGCCTGGGCGCTGTGGCAGCGCCACGACCTGCGCGCGGCCGACTGGGCCTGGATCGCGGCGGGCACGGTGCTCGGCCTCGCGACGGGAGCGCTGCGCGGCGCGACCGTGCGGGTAGAGGCGCGCGCGGGCGTGCTCCACCAGCGGTACACCGGCTGGACGTTCCTGGTGGCCGCGCTGTCGCTGGGGCTGATGGCCGGGTTCGCGTTCCTCGCCGAGCACGCGGGGCTGCCGGCCGACGCCCGCCCGGTCCAACTGTCCATCGGCGTCGGCTTCCTGGGCGAGGCCCTGGTCGTGGGATGGCGCGGGCTCACCTCCGGCACCCCGTTCGCCCCGGAGCGCAGCGGCCTCTCCGACCTCCTCGACTCCGACCGCCTGCGCCGCTGAGCCCCCACGCACCCCAGGCACCCCGGGCGCCCGCCGCACGCCGTCAATCCACCACCCACCGCACTACCCCGCGAACGCGGGTTCGCACACCCCGACCGCCCCCAACCCCCGCCCGGCCCGCCCACCGGCGGGCCGGGCATCGCGGCGGCCCCCCGGCCCGCGCTCCCTACCGTGGAAGCATGCCGACCAGCTCCGCCCCCTCCCCCGCGCCGTCCGCCGTGAGCCACTGCGCCGCCGTCGCGCCGGGCGCCCTGCCGCTGCTCGGGCACGCGCACCGACTGCTGCGCGGATCGGCGGAGTACCTGGCCTCGCTGCACGTGCACGGCGACCTGGTGGCGGTGCGGCTCGGGACGACGACCGCCCAGGTGCCGTGCCACCCCGACCTGTTGAACCAGGTGCTGGCCGACCACCGGCTGTTCGACAAGGGCGGCCTGTTCTACGACCGGGCCCGGGACGTGGCCGGCAACGGCCTGGTCAGCTGCCCGCACCGCGACCACCGGCACCATCGCCGAATCGTCCAGTCCGCCTTCCGCCGACCGCAGTTGAAGCGGTACACGCAGGCCATGCAGGCCGAGATCGCCTCCGCCACCGGCGGTTGGCGATCGGGCCAGGTGATCGACGCCTTCCCGACCTTCTACGGGATCGCGCTGCGCACCCTGGCCCGGACGCTCTACTCGACGGCGATCGACGCGCACTCGGCGCGCGGCATGGAGCGGTCCTTCGACACCGTCCTGAACGGGCTGTTCCGGCAGATGTTCCTGCCCGCGCCGATCCGCCGGCTGCCCCTGCCGGCCAACCGGCGCTACCGCCACGAGCTGGCCCGCCTCCACGACGCGACCCGCCGGTTGATCGCCGCCCACCGCACCACCGCTGCCACAGAAGCCCCGAACGGCGGCGACCCCGCCCCCGAACCCGACCTACTGACCGCCCTGCTCGCCGCCCGCGACGAGGACGGCGCCCGCCTCACCGACGCCGAGGTGCACGACCAGGTGATCACCCTCCTCGCGGCGGGCACCGAGACCGTCGCGGCCACGCTCACCTGGGCGCTGTGGCGGCTGTACCAGCACCCGGCGGCGGCCGAGCAGGTACGGGCCGAGCTGGCCCGGGCGCTGCCGGACGGGCGCGCGCCGGGCTGGGCGGACCTGCCGGAGCTGGGCGCCGTCGACCGGGTGGTGACGGAGACGCTGCGCCTGCACCCGCCGGGCTGGCTGTTCACCCGGCTGACCACCGCGCCCACCGTGCTGGCGGGCCGGGCCCTGCCGGCCGGCAGCACGGTGGTGTTCTCCCCGGCGGCGGCGTCCCGGCACCCGGCCGCGTTCGTCGCGCCCGCCCAGTTCGACCCGGACCGCTGGCGGCCGGAGCGGATCACCCCGGCCGCCCGGCAGGCGTTCCTGGCGTTCGGGACGGGCGCCCGCAAGTGCGTGGGCGACCTGTTCGCCCGCGCCGAGTGCGTGCTCGCGCTGGCCACCGTGCTCTCCCGCCACCGCCTCGTCCCGGAGCCGGACGCCGACCTGCGCCCGGTCCCGCTGGCCACCGTGCTGCGCCCGCGCCGCCTGCACCTGCGGATCGCCGCACCGTAGGCCGGCCTCCGAACACCTGCGGCTCGCCACGCAAGGAGCCCGACGCGTCGCCGCCCAAGGAGCCCAACGCGTCGCCGCGCCGCCTGCACCTGCGGATCGCCGCACCGTGAACCCAACGCTTCGCCGCACCCCTCAACGCCCGCCGCCCCCACGCGGGTTGCCCTGCCGCCCCGCCTTCGCCTCCAGCTCCGCGCAGGCCCGCACCACCTCCGCCCGGCCCTGCCGGGTGGCGCCGGTGAGGGCGCCCAGCACGCGGCGGGTGCGTTCCTGTTCGAGGCGGATCGCCGTGCGGTGGCGGATCCAGGCGCGGGCGACGGTGGCCGCCGCGCTCGCCGCGCCGAGTACGGTCAGCACCACCGGTTCGCCGGTGTCGAACACTCCCATGGTCGGTCTCCCCGCTCGTGAGAAGGATGGGCCGGACGGCCGGATTCCAGGCTCTTGCGGGGCGTCAATTTCCCACTAGGCTACGGAAATTCGGGGAAATCACGGCCGCCGGACCAAGTGGGGGGACATGCCAGCGGGGCGTCCGCCGAAGGACGAGCAGGAGCACTACCCGGAGCTGCTGGAGTTGGCGTCCTGGTTCCGGCAGGCGCTGGTGAGCGCCGGCTACGGCACGCCGAACGCCTTCGTCCGGACCGGTTTCGCGGGCAAGGCGGCGGTGTACGGCGTGCACAACGCCTCCCGGCTGCTGACGCTGGAGTTCACCAAGGCGCTGGCCACCGCGCTGGGCCGGGACCCGGCCGAGGTGGTGCCGATCTGGACCCGGGCGAAGGACGCCAGGGACCGCGCCACCGCCGCCGAGCAGCAGTCCACCCGGCCGCGGCTGACGTCCTGGTCCGAACTCCCGCTGCCCGCCCTGGCGTTGCGCAACCTGCTGGAGGCGCAGTCCCGTTCGGCCGACCGCCTGCCGTACGACGTGCTGGACGTCAAGGAGCCTCCGCTGTCCGCGATCTACGTGCGGCAGCAGATGCGGGCGGCGCAGCCGCCGTCGCGGGAGAGCGGCGGCGCGCACGGCACGCCCGCGACCGACCCGGAGGGTTCGCACACCCACGCGCCCTCGCCGGAGCGGGACACCGTGCTGCCGCTCAGCGAGATCTTCGAGCGGCCGGGGCACCTGCTCGTCACGGGCGAGCCGGGTTCCGGCAAGTCCACCCTGACCAACCATCTGACCTGGCTGCTGGCCCGGATCTGGCTGCGGCAGGAGAGCAGTCTGGCCGCCCCGGCGACCGAGCCGCTGGTGCCGGTGCGGATCGCCGCCCGCGCGCTGGTGGAGCACGCGGGTTCGTGGAGCGCCGCGCTGTGCCACGCGGCGAAGGACAGCATGGGGCACAGCCTGGTGGCGGAGGCCGATCCGGGCCTGTTCACCGGCCGGGTGCAGGGCGCGCAGTGGCTGGTGATGGTCGACGGGTTGGACGAGATCACCGACCGGCAGGCCCGGGCGCAGCTGATCCGGGTGATCGCGCAGCATGCCCGTTCGGACGGCGCGCACCGGTTCCTGGTGACGACCCGGCCGCTGCCGGAGATCGAGCTGACGCCGTTGCGCGGGGCCGCGTTCAGCTCGTACCGGATGGAGCCGTTCAGCCGGGCGGAGCTGCGCAGCTTCGCCACCCAGTGGTTCCGCGCGCAGGACCGGGACGCGGCGGAGACGGAGGCCGCGGCGTCGCGTTTCCTGCGGGAGACCGAGGACGGCCGGTTGAGCGAACTGGTGCAGAATCCGCTGCTGGCGACGATCGCGGCGGTCAGCGCCACCGTCGATCCGCACCGTCCGCTCCCGGCGAACCGGTTGAGTCTGTACCAGCTGTTCCACGACCACCTGGTGAGCCGCAGCGCGGGCCGGGACGGGCGGGACGGGGAGCTGGCGGGCTGGGTGCGGCAGGTCCGGCAGCAGTTGGTGGGGGCGCTGGCCCGGCACCGGATCGAGAACGACGGGTCGTTGGAGGCCGCCGCCCGCGGGTGGGTGCGCGAGCACCGGCCGGCGGATCTGGAGCTGTCGGGCCGGTGGGAGGCGGAGCTGCGGCATCTGCTGCTCGGCACCGGTCTGCTCGTCCCGCAGGGCGACGACCTGCGGTTCCTGCACCACTCGTTCGCCGAGTTCCTGGCGGCGCGGTCCTACGCGGAGGAGATTCCGCCGGATTTCCCGGAGTTGGCCCACTGGGCGGCGAAGGGCCTGGGCGAGGCCGAGCACACCCTGGTCCTGTTCACCCTGTGCCTGTGGGCGGAGCGGCCGGACTGCGACGCCGATCTGATCGTCGACCACCTGCTGTGCCGGACGATCGACGACGAGGACCCGGTGAATCTGGCCGGCCTGCTGGTCGCCGAGGGCGTGCGGGTGAGCGAGCCGATGTGGTCGAGGATCCTGCGGCGGCTCCAGGCGGCCGTCCGCAGCAACCACCTGGACGACGCGGAGCTGCGGGACACCTTCGCCACGCTGTCCGCGTTGGCGGACCGGCCGGGGACGGCGGAGCGGCTGCGCGTCCTGGCGGCGAGCCGGATCCTGTCGGTGGCCCAGCGTCTGGGCGCGCTGGAGGCGTTGAGCCGGGTGTGCGCGCCGTCCGAGGCCGAGGAGCTGCTCGCGGACATCCTGCCCGGCGCCTACAACATGCTGCCGGCCGCCGCCCGGGTCGCGCTGGCCATCAGTGCGAGGGCCCAGCAGGCGGTGGTGGACCGCACCCGCACGGTCCGGGAGGGGATCCGGGCCGACACCTGGGAGACGGCGGTCGCCGCCGAGGCGCTGGAGGTCCTCGGCCGGGCGGAGGAGGTCGCGCAGCTGGCCCGCGAGGTGCTCGCCGACGCGTCGGCGCGCAAGGACGACCTCCAGCGGGTGGCCCGGGCCTGGCTCAAGGCCTCGCAGGGCCGGTGTGCCGACGAGCTCGCGGAGCTGGCGCTGCGCCGGCCCGCGTTCGACCACAGCGGCCTCGACATCCTGACGCAGACGCTGGAGGAGACCGGGGAGCCGGCCGTGGCCGCCCGCCTCGCCGAGCACACCCTGCGCGGCGGGCGGGCCCCGGCGCGTCCGTTGAAGACCGCGGCGGACGTCTGGGTCCGGGTGCACGGCAGGGAGCGGCCGGAGGTGGTGCTGGACGCGCTGAAGCAGGCCACCACCGCGGCCGGCCGGCCGCCGTACCTGGCGGCCTGGCTGACCCGGGCGGCGGCCGAGGCCGGGCAGACCCGGCTGGCGGTGGAATGGGCCCGGGAGGTCCTCTCGCTGCCCGACCGGCCCACCTGGGAGACCTACCTGGTGGTCGGCGTCTGGCTGGCCGCCGAGGGCTGCGCCGCGGCGCCCGCCATCATGGCGCTGCTGCACCAGGGCGAGCAGCTGCTGGCGTCCGAACGGCCGCGCTGCGCCCGCGAGTTCCTCGACGCGGGGGCGAACGCCGAGGCCGCCGTGCTGGCCGCGCTCGCGCTGCGGACGCCGTTCTGGGTGCAGTCGTACTACGAGGACGCCGCCAAGGTGCTGCTCAAGGCCCGTCCCGCCGAGTTCGCCGCGCTGGTGGAGCAGTTCCTGGGCGAGCACACCGAGCTCGACATCGTCTGGGTGTCCGGCGTGCTGTCGGCCATGGAGTCCTCGATCGGCGCCCACGCTCCGCTCGCGGGAGCCCTCGCGGAGCGGCTGCTCGCCGACCCGGCGGCCACCGGGACGCAGATCGCCGATGCCCTCGCCGCCCTGATCGAGGTCAAGGGCCTGGACTTCCTGCCCACCGCGATCGAGACCGTCAAGACCCGCACCCACCTGTCGGTGTCGAACATCCGCGTCCTGGCCCGGGCGATGGCCTGCTTCGGCCACCGCGAGGCCGCCCTCGAATGCTGGCGGCACGCGATGGAGGTGCTGTGGCTGCCGAGCGAACAGGAGTGGGAGCTGCTGAACGACGTCCTCGCCGCCGACGCCGGCCCGGAGGCGGCGTCCTGGCTGCGCGAGCTGATCGCCCGCCCGGGCATCGGCGAGCAGGCCCGGCTGCGCCTGCGGCAGATGCTGGCCTGGCTCGGCCCGGCACTCGAACCGGACCCGCACTGAACTCCCGCTCCGGACAACGGAGTTCGTCAGCCGATCGGCCGCCGGATCCGGGCGGTGCCCGCCGCCAGATCGATGCCGGTGCGGGGCGGCGCGCCGTCGTGCTCGTCGTCGCGCAGCACCAGTTCGATCCGGCGCTGCTCCAGCTGCACCCGCTTGCCCGCGTACAGCAGCGCGTGCAGCTCCTCGCCCGCCTGCGCCCCGACGCCGCGCTCGCCGCCCGTCGGACCGGCCCAGCGGGCCGCCGCCCGCCGCGCCGCCGAGGCCGCGAACCCCGCCAGCACCAGCGCCGCCGGGAACACCAGACTGCCCATCACCGCCACCAGAGCCACCATGTCGGGCTCAACTCCCGGGCCTGCCTGGGTGGTTCCCGCAGGACCGGTCGGCCGGTCCGAGTGCCCGGTGGGCGAGCCACAGCTCGTGCACGGCGGTCGGCGAGCGCAGCAGGGCGCAGTCGAGCAGCGTCTCGATCCGGCCGAGGCGCTTGCGGACGGCCGTCTCCGAGAGGCCCAACTCCCGTGCGGTGGGCGCGATGCGGGCGTCGTGTCCGAGCCAGCGGGCGAGGGTGTGGGCGAGCCGGGGCGGGGCGTCGGCCGCGTGCAGCGGGTGCAGTCGGCGGCGGGCCCACGCGCGCACTTCCGGCCTGCTCAGAATGTCTTCAATGCCATTTCTCTGCACGACATTTGACGGGCCGTCAGTAACGGTCTTCAATGCCAGGTCGAGTGCGGCCCGGTCGCCCAGTCGGTGCGGGTCGAGACCGAGGAGCCGGTGGAGGTGGGCGAGGCGGGCGGCCAGCGTGTTGCGGTGGATGCCGAGGCGGGCGGCGGCGTCGGCGGGGCGGTGCAGCCAGGCGGCGGCGGTGGCGAGCAGGGCGGGGCCGTCCGGGTCCTGCGGGCGGGCGGCGCGGTGGGCGTGCAGCGGGGCGAGCAGCGCGCCGGCCCAGTGGGCCGCGGCCGGTCCGAGGACGGCGGCCAGGTCGCCGGGCGGGGTGTGGGCGGCGCGGCGTTCGGGGTGTCGCCGGGCGGCGGCGAGGGCGTCCAGGGCCTGGCGGTGGGCGGTGGGGGTGGCGCCCAGCGGGAGGGGTTCGCTGATGCCGACGTGGCAGGTGTCGGCGACGGCGGGGTGGTGCAGCCAGCCGGCCGGTCGGCGGGCGCCGGTGGCGGCTTCGAGTACGAGGGTGCGGGCGGCGCCGGGTTCGCGTCCGACCCAGGCGGCTTCGGCGGCGGCCCATTCGGCGGCTTCCCGGCGGGCGGCGGCGGGCCCTTCGACGGCGTACAGCCGTACGGTGTCGGGCAGTTCGCGGCGCAGGGTGCGGGCGAGCCGCCGGGCGACGGCGCTCTGGCCGTCCAGCAGCAGGTGCAGGACGGCTTCGCGGGCGCCGGTGTCGGCGCGTCGTGCCCGGTGGGCCTGGCGGCGGCCGTGTTCGGCGTCCCAGGTGAGGCCGAGGACGGAGGCGGCGTCGGCGAGCAGCAGGGGCAGCTCGGGCGGGGCGGGTCGCGGGGCGACGGCGGCGAGGACGGGCGGGCGGGTGCCGGGGCGGCCGGGCAGGGTGACGACCAGGCAGGTCAGGGCGGACTGGCCGACGGAGGCGGAGCCGGCGAGCCGGGTGCGGGCTTCGCGGACGGCGCTGCGGGCGAGGGCGCGTTCGGCGGCGCCGACGGGGGCGGGCGGCGGGCAGGCGTCGGCGCCGGTGGGGTGGAGCAGCAGGACGTCGCCGCGGGTGCGGGCGGCGAGTCGGCGCAGGACGGCGGTGGTGCCGCCGCGGCGGCCGGCGGCCTGGAGGTCGAGTATGTCGTCGGCGCGGCGCAGCCGTTGGAGGGTGCGGGCGGCGGGCGGGGGCGTCTCGCGCATGTCGCTTCCCCCGAGTGACATCCGTGGTCGATTCGTGCCCAGGCTATCCGCGCCGCGAGCCGAAGATCAACACGCTCGGTGTGCAGTTCGACACCGTCCGGGCGGGTTCACCGGGCATCTCCGCACCTGGTGCGCCGTGGTGTCCGCCCTAGGTTGGCCGGGCACCGCACCCAGCAGTTCCGATCTGGAGGATCCATGACTCGCAGGACCGGCCTCGGCCGTCTGCTCACCGCCGCCGGCGCCGTCACCGCGCTGACCGTCTCGCTCGCGCTGGTCTCGACGGGCTCCGCCTCGGCCGCCAGTGACTTCCAGGGGAACCTGAAGAACAACGCCACCAACGGGTGCCTGGCCACCGACGGCGGCGGCGACGGCAACGGCCTCCCGGCGATCCAGTGGTCGTGCAACGGCAACAACGACCAGATGTGGACGTTCGAGAACACCGGCGGCGGCGCGTACGAGATCGTGAACCGCTGGGGCCTGTGCCTGGAGGCACCGGGCTGGACGACCGCGGCGGGCGCGCAGCTCGGCCAGTGGGAGTGCCACGGCGGCGCGAACCAGACGTTCTACATCGACAACTACATGATCGACAGCTCGAACATGCGGTTCCGGAACAAGAACTCGAACCTGTGCGTGAGCGTGCAGGGCGGCAGCACCGCGTACCGCGCCCCGATCATCCAGTGGTACTGCAACGACGCGGCCGACCAGCGCTGGCACGTCTGACGGCCGGTCCGTCAACTCCCCCATGGCGGCTGCCACTTCCGTCCGTCCACCGCTCCGGGACGGGGCCGCGATATTGCGTTGTACACCGTAGAAGGATTCCTCTACGGTGTACAACGCATCGTCGTGCTCGCCGCAATTGCTCTGGGGGTCCCCCTTGTCACAACCGCTTGTTCCCGCACCCGCCCCGCACCCGCGCCGCTGGGTGATCCTCGCGGTGGTGTGCCTGGCCACCCTGGTGGTCCTGCTGGACAACACCGTGCTGAACGTGGCGATCCCCTCGCTGACCGAGGAGTTGGGCGCGGGCACGGCCGACATCCAGTGGATGATCAACGCCTACTCGCTGGTGCAGTCCGGGCTGCTGCTGACGGCCGGCAGCCTGGCCGACCGGTACGGGCGCAAGCGCGCCCTGCTGGTCGGGCTCGCGCTGTTCGGCATCGGCTCCGCCCTCGCCGCCTTCGCCCAGTCCACCGGCCAGCTGATCGCCGCCCGGGCCGGCATGGGCATCGGCGGCGCCCTGCTGATGACCACCACCCTCGCCGTGGTGATGCAGGTCTTCCAGGGCGACGAGGTGCCCAAGGCGATCGGCATCTGGGGCGCCGTCAGCTCGCTGGGCTTCGCGGGCGGCCCGCTGCTCGGCGGCGTGCTGCTGGGGCACTTCTGGTGGGGCTCGATCTTCCTGATCAACCTTCCGGTCGCGCTGATCGGCCTGGTCGCCGTGGCCCGCCTGCTGCCGGAGAGCCGCGACCCGGCCGGCCGCCGGCCCGACCTCCCGGGCGCGGTGCTGTCCACCATCGGCATGGTCGGCGTGGTGTTCGCGATCATCTCCGGCCCGGCGGACGGCTGGGGCTCGGGCAAGGTGCTGCTGTCGGCGGCGGTCGGCCTGGCCGCGCTGGCCGCCTTCGTGGCCTGGGAGCTGCGCACCCCGACGCCGATGCTCGACATGGGCTTCTTCCGCAACCGCCGGTTCAACGGCGCGGCGGCGGGCGGCGTCCTGGTCGCCTTCGGCATGGCGGGCTCGCTGTTCCTGCTCACCCAGCACCTCCAACTGGTGCTCGGCTACGAGCCGTTGGAGGCCGGCCTGCGGATGACCCCGCTGGCGCTGGTGATCGTGCTGCTCAACCTGACCGGCGTCGGCGCCCGGCTGCTGCCGAAGCTCGGCTTCGCGGGGGCGGTCGCCCTCGGCATGGCGCTGCTCGCCGGCGGCCTGGCGCTGATCGCCGTCACGGGCTCCTCGCACGGCTACGGCAGCCTGCTCGCGGGCCTGCTGCTGATGGGCGGCGGCATCGCGGTCGCCAACCCGGCGATGGCCTCGGCCCTGATGGGCGCGATCCCGCCGGAGCGGGCGGGCGCGGGCGCGGGCGTGCAGGGCACGGCCGCCGAGTTCGGCGGCGGCCTCGGCGTGGCCGTGCTGGGCGCCGTGCTCGGCTCGCGCTTCGCGGCGGGCCTGCCCGAGCAGGTGCCGGCCTCGGCCGCCAAGTCGCTGCCGGAGGCGCTGGCCGTGACGCCCGACGAGGGCGTCCGGGCGGCGGTGCGGACGGCGTTCGCGGACGGGCTGACGTCCAGCCAGCTGATCGGCGCGGCCGCGATCCTGCTCGGCGGCCTGGTCTCGGCGGCCCTGCTGCACCGCGCCGAGCAACCAGCCGCTCCCGCTCCGGCCGCCGGTCCGGAGCCCTCACCTGCGGCGACGTCGCACTGAACCCCCGGGCCCGCGCACCTCGCGCGGGCCCGACCGCGTACCGTGGAGGCCCGTCGATCCTCGTTCCCGCAACGCCAAGGAGCAGCGTGGCCGTCAAGCGCGCCTCACAGATCAAGAAGAGCGTGTGGCTCACCCCGCAGCCCGCCCGGGGCCGCCGCGGCGCCCGCGCCGGTGGCGCCGCCGGCGGGGCGGGCGGGCTGGACCGCGAGGTGATCGTGGCGGCGGCGGTGCGGCTGCTGGACGAGCAGGGCGAGGCCAAGTTCTCGATGCGCGCGCTGGCGGCCCGCCTCGACGTCACGCCGATGTCGCTGTACTGGTACGTCGCCGACAAGGACGACCTGCTGGAGCTGGCGCTGGACGTGGTGTCGGGCGAGATGGAACTGCCCCGTCCCGGCGACGGACTGGGCTGGCAGGACGGCCTGCGGGCGCTGGCGGTGACCTGGCGGGCGACGATGCTGGCGCACCCGTGGGCGGTGCGGCTCTTCAACGACTACCTGAACATCGGCCCGAACTCGGTGCGTTACTCGGCCTGCGCGGTGGAGGTGGCGCGCAGCTCGCCGCTGTCCGAGGCGGACGCGATGGCGGCCCTGTCGGCGATCTTCCAGTACACCTACGGGTTCACCGCCATCGAGGTCAACTGGCAGGAGAAGGCCGACGCGGCGGGCACCACCGAGGAGCAGCTGATCGCCGAGATCACCGAGGCGGTGACGCAGGTCCCGTCGATCGCCGAGTCCGGCGCGCTGACGGAGCGGCCGAAGGGCCCCGAGAGCCTGCTGCGCGAGCAGCACTTCCACCGCGCCCTGGACTGGCTGCTGGCCGGCATGGCGGCGGGCGCGGGCCCTTCCTAGGGTCGGGCGGCCGGGCAGTCGGTGTCCTGGGCGGGGAGGACACCGTCCAGGAGGTAGCGGTCGACGGCGGTGTCCACGCAGGTGTCGCGCGGCGCGAACAGGCCCGCGTAGACGGTGTGCCGGAAGGCGCCGCGCAGGGTCACCAGGCGGGAGCCGGTCAGCGCGCGGTGGGCGGAGAGCTGGCCGGGGTAGGTGGCGGCCGGGTCGCCGTCGGCACCGACCAGCAGGACCGGTACGGCGTTGCGCACCAGGGTGGGCGGTTCGGCGGGCTCCGCCGGCCAGAAGGTGCACGGCGTGAGGTTGCGGGTGAGCGGGCCGAACAGCGGCTCGTCGGCGCGGTGGGCCTGGATGTCGCGGTAGTAGGCGAGCGGATCGCGTGCGGCGGCGCGGTCGGCGCACATGATCGCGGTCTGCACGGCGGCGTAGCCGCCCGCGTCGGGGGCTGTCAGGCCGCTCAGCACCGCTTCCAGCAGCGCGGTCGGCTCCGCCGGACGGCCCTCGGCGGCGTCGGCCAGGACGCGCACCAGCGCGGAGAACTCCTCGTGGGCGGCGTCGTCGTCCCCGGCCGCCACCGTCCACAGCACCTGCGGCAGGGCTTGGGCGTCGACCCGGTGGGTGCCGACCGCCAGCGGCGCGCGCCCGGCGGCCAGGCGCACCCGCTCGACCGCGGCGAGCACCTCGGCGGTGGTCGGGCCCAGGTGGTGGCGGTCGTCGTGGCGGGCCGCCCAGGCGGCCCACGCGGTGAGCGCGGCCGCCATCGCGGGGCCCTGGGTGGCGGTCAGGTCGGGGCCGAAGCGGTCCGGGTCCATGGCCGCGTCGAGGACCGCCCGCCCCACCCGCCCGGGGAACAGCTGGAGGTAGACCTCGCCGAGGTAACTGCCGTAGGAGGAGCCGAGGTAGGCGATCGTCTCCTCGCCGAGGACGGCGCGCACCAGGTCCATGTCCCGGGCGGTGTTGCGGGTGGAGATGTGCGGCAGCAGCTCGCGGTACGGCGCGCAGCGGGCCGCGAGGCTCTTGGCGACCTCGGCGGACCGGTCGAAGGTCAGCCGGTCGGGGCCGGCCGAGCCGGGGCCGGCCGTGGGCCAGCCGCAGTCGAGGGGGGTGCTGGCGCCGACGAAGCGCGGGTCCATGCCGATGATGTCGTAGCGGGCGGCCAGGCCGGGCGCGGCCCGGCGCAGGGTGAGGGCGAGCTCGCGGGCGGGGACGCCGGGGCCGCCGGGGTTGTAGAACAGGGTGCCCAGGCGGCGGTCCCGGTCGGTGGCGGGCAGCCGGGCGAGGGCGACCCCGGTGGTCGGCCCGTCGGGGCGACGGTAGTCGAGGGGGACGGCGAGCTCGGTGCAGCCGGCGCCGGCGGCGTCGAGCTCGGCGCCGGCGGTGTCCTCCGGGCCGGTCGCGCAGGGGTGCCAGCGCGGCTGTTGGCCGCGCAGCGCGGCGAGCGGATCGGCGGTGGCCGCCGCGGGCGGGGGCGCGGTGGCACCGGCCGCCGGTGCGGCGGACGCGGTGACGATGGTCAGGGCCAGCGCCGCAAGGGCGGCGGCCGGCTTGGCGGCGCGGATCACGGTGTTTCCCCTCGGGTGCCTGGACGGGCCGTCGGGGCGACCGTAGGCACTGCGGCGGCCGGGCGCGTCCACCACCGGTACCGGGCTCCCCCGCCGAACTGCCCCTACCCGTCTGCTACTTCAGGACCACCCCGGCCGCGGCCGACTCGCGGCGCACCGCCCGGGCCGGGGGCCCGGGTTCCCGGTCGCCCGACTCAGCGACGCACGTCGTGCCGGGCGGCCGGGGCGACGGTGACCCGGAGGTGTTTCATGATGGGCTGGTCGCTCTGGGTGGAGTGGTCGCCGATGGCGCACAGGACGTTCATCTCCGGCATGTACCCGGCCGCGCAGCCGCGGGGGATGTCGTAGGGGACGGCCAGGTAGCCGTGCAGTGAGCGGGTGGAGCCGTCGCGGGCGGTGGCGGTGATGTCGACCGGGTCGAACTCGCCGAGGCGGCGTTCGCGCATGTCCTGGCGGTTCATGAAGATCAGGGTGCGCAGGTTGGTGATGCCGCGGTAGCGGTCGTCGTCGGAGTAGATGGTGGTGTTCCACTGGTCGTGGGAGCGCATGGTGCCCAGGGCCAGGGTGCCGGGGGCCGGGACGACATCGGGCAGCGGGGCGGCGGAGAACTCGGCCTTGCCCGAGGGGGTGAGGAAGACGAGTTCGCGGGCGGGCTGCTTGATGCGGAAGCCCAGCGGGAGCCGGACCCGGCGGTTGAAGTCCTCGAATCCGTCGAGGACTTCGGCCATGGTGTCGCGGATGCGGTCGTAGTCCTCGACGTACCACTGCCAGGGTGTGGCGCTGTCGGGCAGGGCGGCCCGGGCGATGCCGGCGATGATGGCGGGCTCGGAGAGCAGGTGCGGGGAGGCGGGGCGCTTCATCCCCTTGGAGAGGTGGACCATGCTCATCGAGTCCTCGACGGAGGTCTCCTGTTCGCCGCCGCGCTGGTGGTCCTTCTCGGTGCGGCCGAGGCAGGGCAGGATCAGCGCCGTGCGGCCGTGCACCAGGTGACTGCGGTTCAGCTTGGTGGAGACGTGCACGGTCAGTTCGCAGGTGCGCAGGCCGGCCCAGGTGTAGGCGGTGTCGGGGGCGGCGAGGGCGAAGTTGCCGCCCATGCCGACGAACACGTCGACGTCGCCGCGGTTCATGGCTTCGATCGTGGCGACGGTGTCCATGCCGTGCGCGGTGGGCGGGTCGATCCCGCAGACCTCGGCGAGCCGGTCCAGGAAGGCCCCGGTCGGCCGGTGGTCGATGCCGCAGGTGCGGTTGCCCTGCACGTTGGAGTGCCCGCGCACCGGTGACGGGCCGGCGCCCTCGCGGCCCAGGTTGCCGCGCAGCAGCAGCAGGTTGACGATCTCGCGGACGGTGTCCACGCCGTGCTCGTGCTGGGTGACGCCCAGGCACCAGCTGATGATGCTGCGGTCCGCGTCCCGGTAGACCCGGGCGGCGTGCAGGATCCGGGCGCGGTCCAGACCGCTCTGCCGCTCGATCTCCTCCCACGGCGTGGACTCGCACACCTCGCGGTAGGCCTCGAACCCGCTGGTGTGGCGCTCGACGAAGCGGGCGTCCAGCGCCTTCGGGTCGGTACGGGCGCTCTCCAGCAGGGCCTTGGCCATGCCGCGCAGCAGGGCCATGTCGCCGCCGATCCGCACCTGCAGGTTCAGGGTGCTGGTCGCGGTGGCCCTGTTCAGCGCCATGTCGAGGAAGTCGTGCGGGATGATCGTGCGGCGCGCGGCGGCTTCCACCAGCGGGTTGACGTGCACGATCTGCGCGCCGCGCTGGTGGGCCTGGGCGAGGGCGGTGAGCATCCGGGGGGCGTTGGAGGCGGCGTTGACGCCGAGGATGAACAGGGCGTCGGCGTTCTCCCAATCCTTGAGGTCGACGGTGCCCTTGCCCGTGCCCAGCGAGGCCTGCATGGCGCGGCCGCTGGCCTCGTGGCACATGTTGGAGCAGTCGGGCAGGTTGTTGGTGCCCAGCTCACGGGCCATCAACTGGTACAGGAACGTCGCCTCGTTGCCGAGCCGGCCGGAGGTGTAGAACGCGGCCCGGTTCGGGTCGTCCAGCCCGCGCAGCGTCCGCCCGAGCAGCTCGAAGGCGTCCTGCCAGGAGATCGGGACGTAGTGGTCGGTGCCCGGGTCGTACACCATCGGCTCGGTGAGCCGGCCCTGGTTCTCCAGCGCGAAGTCGCTCCACCGCTCCAGCTCCGTGACGGTGTGCGCGGCGAAGAACGCCCGGTCCACGCGCTTGCGGGTCATCTCCCAGGTGACGTGCTTGATGCCGTTCTCGCACAGGTCGAGCTTGAGGCCCTTGATGTCGTCGGGCCAGGCGCACCCCGGGCAGTCGAAGCCGCCGTTCTCGTGGTTCATCTTCAGGATCGCGCGCGGGCCGTCCAGGTACTCGCCCTCGCGGACCAGGAACTTCGTGACGCTCCTGGCCGCGCCCCAGCCGGCCGCGGGGTGGTGGTAGGGCGAGAAACGCGGAGGCTTGCCGGGGACGGCGCCGACGGTCGGCCCGACGCCGGACCCCGGAGCCGCAGAGGGTTCGGGCCGGGTGTCTTCGGAGGAGTGCACGATGGTCGCCTTCCGGGGATGCGGCGAGCGCCACGGACTGTGGCATGCGGTCGTCGGGGCGCTCGACTCGGGCCCCTGCTTCAAGAAAGCCAGGTCGACGCGGATCGCGCCCGTCGGAGTGCGTCGGTGAAGCGACGGCCGGGCCCGACGGAGGACCGGGAGCACGCCGCCTGCCCCCAGCAGGGACGGCTACCGGGACTCGGCCAGGACCCGCGCCGGCTTGCCGAACCCGTCCTCGCGGTGGTGCGCGACGGGCGCCCGCTGCGCTACAGCGATCCGGTCATCGGCGCCGTCCGCCGGGACGACCGGCTGATCGTCGCCCGCGAATCCCCCGGGGACCCGTCCGCTCCGTCCGCGCGCTGAACGGCGAAGGGCACCGGGGGGCGCCGCCCGCCCCGCCCGAGCCGCGGGCCGGCTCACGGCGACGGCCGCCTCGCCGTCCCCGGAACCGCTGCGCCGTGCCGCCCGGCTGGTATACAGCGGGGGTGTCCCGCTCCCGCCCCGCACCGCGACCGACCGCCGCCGACCGCCCCCGCCGGGGCCGGGAGCTGATCCGGGTGCTGTCGCCGAGAGGAGCGCTGGCACTGGACCGGGTGGACGGGGCACTGCGGTTCGGCGTCCGGGCGGCGCTGGCGATGGCCCTGTCCGCGCTGCCGCTGGTCGCGGCGGACGAGCCCGGGCTCGCGGTGTACGCGATGCTCGGGGTGTTCACCACGACGTTCGGCCGCAACCTGCCCTACCGGCGGCGGGCCCGGGTGCTGGCCGGGGTCGCGCTGGCGATGACCGCCGCGGTGGCCTGCGGGTCGGCCCTCGCCGTGGCGGCCCGGCCGACGGCGGGCGGGCCCGGCGCGGTGGCGGTGGTCGCGGCGACCGCGCTGGTGGCCGGCGTCGCGAAGTTCTGCTGCGACACCCTGCGGCTGGGCGGGCTGGGAGCGGTGCTGCTGCTGGTCGCGTTCACGGTCGCCGCGAACGGGGCCGCCGCGGCCGCCCGGATCGGCCCGCAGACCGCGGCCGCCGCGTTCGGCGCCGCCACCGCCTGGCTGCTGGCGCTGTCCGGGCTGCTGTGGCACCCGGACCGCCCGCAGCGCATGGTGACGGCGACCGCGCTGCGGGCGGTGGCCGACCTGCTGGACCGCCCGGGGGCGGGCGGGACGGCCGACGCCCGGGCCCGGTACCGGGCGACCGCCGCGGTCCTGCGGGCGTACTCCTCCCTCGGGGCCCGGCCGCCGGCCGACCGGTTCGTCGGCGTCCGCGGCGGAGTCTGCCTGCGGTTGGCCGACACCTGCTGGTCCCTGCTGGTGCGCTCCGCGTACCGCCCCGCCGCCGGCACCGGGGAGCAGGCCCGGCGGCTGCGCTCGCAGGCCGGACTGCTGGCCGACGGCCGCTACCGCTCCCCGGTGCTGGTCGGCGAGCTGTCGAAGCCCGCCCGGCCGGCCGCCGAGGCCGCCCGGAGCCGCGCCGTGCACCCCGTCAGGGTCCCGGCCTCCGGTTTCGACGCGGCGCTGCACCGGACCGCCGAGCTGCGCTCCGGGGCCGACCGTCCGTCCCGACGGGCGGCGGTCTTCGCCGTTCCGGCGTTGCGGATGACCCTCGGCACGGCCGCGGCCGGGGGCCTGGCACTGGCGCTCGGGCTGGGGCACGGCTACTGGGCGGCGATCTCGGCGGCGGCCGTGCTGCATTCGGTGAGCGTGCGCACCACGGCCCACCGGGCGGTGCAGCGGACCGTGGGCACGCTGGCCGGCCTGCTGATCGCCCTGGCTGTGCTGGCCACCGGGCCGGGTCCGGTAGCGCTCGTCCTGGTGATCGTGGTGCTGGAGTTCCTGCTCGAGTACCTGGTGGTCCGCAACTACGCGCTGGCGGTGGTCTTCCTGACGCCCCTGGCCCTGCTGATGAGCGACCTGGTCACGCCGACCGGCACGGTGGGCCTGCTGCGCGACCGGGCCCTGGGCAGTGTGCTGGGGATCGGCGTCGGCCTGCTGTGTGCGCTCCTGGTCGTCCACGACCGGGCCGCGGTACGGGTCGAACGGGCGCTGGCCGCCTGCACGGACGCGATGGCGGACGCCGAACGGGCAAGGACCCGGGCCGCCGCGGCCGCCCTGCCCGAGGCGCAGGTGCGGCTGGCGGCCGCGCTGGTCGAGCTGCACGAGGCCTCCGACGCCGCGGCGGGCGAGCTGTGGGAGTCGGGGATCGACCCCGTCCGGCTCGCCGCCGTCGAGCAGCGCGCCTATCTGCTGCTGAAGCAGCTGTCCCTCGACTGACCCCTCCGGGCGGCCCACCGCCTGCGCTGCGTGGTCGGGACCTGCTAGGACTTGTCCGGTCGATCATGTGCGGAGCCAGATGACCAGGGCTGCTGCGGTGACGGTTCCGAGGTAGACGTATCCGCGTTTGTCGTAGCGG
>NZ_JBSGDD010000042.1:0-55698 GCF_053602195.1 Kitasatospora sp. NPDC004531
TACTGCAGGGGGGACCCTGTGGGAGAGTAGGACGCCGCCGAACAATTATTCAGGGAAAGCCCCCCGCCATTTCTGGCGGGGGGCTTTTTCGCGTTCCCGGGCTCTCAGAGAATCGGGCCGGCCAGGGTTTCGATCGGCAGCCGGCGGTCCGTTCCGGACTGCTCCGGCGTTCCTGTGGCCCGTCGGGGGTAGAGGTCGTCCCAGCCGCCGACGTAGGTGGTGGTCGGGATGTGGTGGATGCTGCCGTCGTGGCGGTCCACCAGGTAGGGGCCGGAGCCGATCAGGGCCGTGCGCCGGTTCCGGGTGCGGACGAACTCCGCCGACTGCCAGAAGACCAGCCAGCCGGCGGTGTGTTCTTCCACGCGGAGGATGGCGAGTTCGGGGAGGCGGGCCATCCAGGCCACCTCCCCGCGTCGTCTCTCCAGCAGTGCCTCGACCAGTTCGGCAGCGCGCTCTTTCGTGATCATGGATGCGAGTCTGCACCAGGCATGCCGGGGGTCACAGGTGCGAGCCGCCGGTCGCGTCGATGGCCTGGCCGGTGATCCAGCGGGCGTCGGGGGTGGCGAGGAAGGCGACGACGTCGGCGATGTCGTCGGGCCGGCCGATGCGGCCGAGGGCGGAGAGGGCGGCGGCCTGCTGCTGGGCGGCGGGGTTGTCGCGGAGCCAGGAGGCGTTGACGTCGGTGTCGACGATGCCGGGGCGAACGGAGTTGGCGGTGATGCCGCGGGGGCCGAGCTGGGCGGCGAGGTTGAGGGTGAAGTTGTCGAGGGCACCCTTGGTGGCGTTGTAGGCGATGATGTCGGGCATCGCGATGCGGGCGACGCCGCTGGAGATGTTGATGATGCGGCCGCCGTCGCGCAGGCGCGTCAGTGCGTGCTGGACGACGAAGAACGGCGCGCGGACGTTGACCGCGAAGACCTCGTCGAACTCCTCCTCGGTCAGCTCGGCGAGAGTGGAGCTGCGGCCGATGCCCGCGTTGTTGACCAGGATGTCGAGCCGGCCGTCGGGCGCGTAGTCGCGGCCGGCCTCGTCGAAGGCGGCCCACAGGCGGGCGGCGTCGCCGTGGCTGCCGAGCGGGGCGTGGACCAGGAAGGCCCGGCCGCCGTCGGCGCGGATCTTCTCCAGCACGGTGGTGGCGGCGTCGTGGTCGCGGGCGTAGCCGATGGCGACGGTGGCGCCGTCCTGGGCGAGCCGCTCGGCGATGCCGCGGCCGATACCCCGGGAAGCGCCGGTGACCAGGGCGATCTTGCCGTCAAGTGCGCGTGCAGACATGGTGGTTGACCCCGTCCCAACTTATTGAGTGCTCGTTCAAGAAAGACCGTAGCACGGCCCGGCGCACTTATTGAGTGATCGCTCTAAAATGGATGCCATGACGACGAGTACAGGTGCGAGACGAGGCCGCCCGCCCGCCTTCGACCGGGCGGCGGTGCTGGCGGCGGCGACCAGGCTGTTCTGGGAGCGCGGCTACCAGGCGACCTCGGTGGGCGAGCTGACCGGGGCGATGGGGATCAAGCCGGGCAGCCTGTACGCGGCGTTCGGTGACAAGGAATCGCTGTTCCGCGAGGTGGTGGGGGCCTACCAGCAGTCCCCGATGGGCCAGTTCGTCGGCCTGGCGTTCGCGGAGGAGCCGACCGTCCGGGCGGCGTTCGACCGGCTGCTGCGGGACGCGGCGCGGATCTACGCGGATCCGGCGCACCCGGCGGGCTGCCTGGTGATCAGCGCGGCCGCCAACGTCGCCGCCCAGGACGACGAAGTGGCGGTGTTCCTGCGCGATCTGCGGGCGGCCAACCTGGCCGGCTTCGAGGAGAAGCTGTCCACCGCCAAGCGCCTCGGCGAACTCCCGACGGACGCCGAACCGGCCGCGCTGGCACGGTACTTCGGCGCGGTGCTGCAAGGCATGTCGCAGCGCTCCCGGGACGGCGCGGACACCGCCGAGCTGACCGCCACGGCCGAACTGGCCATGCACGCCTGGCCGGTGGCCGACAGCCCGGCCGACAGTCCGGCCGCCTGAGCGCACCGCCCCCGGAAAGCGTCCCCGAGGACGTACGCTCGGCGGTATGCAGACTGCTGAGAACACGTCGGGCGAGGGCCGGGTCGAGCGCGTCGAGGTGCTGACGGCGGAACAGGCCGCGTTGGTGCGCGAGTTGCTGACGGAGGCGGCCCGGGCGGACGGCCGCGAGGCGGTCTCCGAGGCGGGCCGCCTGCGCATCCGCCCCGACAGCCCGCGACCGGGCGTGCGGCACCTGGTGCAGCTGGCGGACGGCCGGGTGACGGGTTATGCCCAGGTCGAGGGCGAACGCCCGGGGACGGTCGAGCTGACCGTCGCCCCGGCCGACCGCGGCCGGGGCCTCGGCGCGGCGCTGGTGCGTACCGTGCTGGACGGCGCGGCCGGCGGGCTGGACTTCTGGGCGCACGGCGGCCTGCCGGCGGCCCGGCACCTGGCCGAGGTCCACGGTGCCGAGCTGGTACGGGAGTTGCGCCAGATGCGCCGCACCGCCGAGGCACCGGAGCCGGCACCGATGCCGGCCGGCGTCGAGCTGCGGACCTTCGAGCCGGGCCGCGACGAGCAGGCCTGGCTGGCACTCAACGCGCTGGCGTTCGCCCACCACCCGGAACAGGGCTCGTGGACGGAGCAGGACCTGGCCGAGCGGATGGCCGAGCCCTGGTTCGACCCGAAGGGCTTCTTCCTCGCCGAGCGCGACGGCCGGCTGGTCGGCTTCCACTGGACCAAGACCCAGCCGGACGGCCTGGGCGAGGTCTACGTGGTGGGCGTGGACCCGGCCGAGCAGGGCGGCGGCCTGGGCAAGGCGCTCACCGCGGCCGGCCTGCGGCACCTGATCCTGGAACGCGGGCTGCCGACCGTGATGCTGTACGTGGACGCCGACAACACGGCGGCCGTCCGGGTGTACGAGCGCCTGGGCTTCGCCGTCCACGAGGTCGACCTGATGTACCGCTGGGAGCCCTCCGCGGAGCGCTGAACGCGCCGGGGAGCGGGCGGGTGCCGGGCGGACGAGGCCGTCCGGTAACCGCCACAGGGGTGACGGACTCAGCTTTCCTCCCGGCCATGCGGTGTTTACCGTGGATTCAATTGGCGCCGCGAAGATCACAGAATGTCGTCCGTATTGCCCCGTCCGCGTCACCGCTCCACCCGCCGCCCGGCCGGGCCGGTTCCGGCTGCGCCGGGTGGGTGGCCGTGGGTCGACGAGGACGAGCAGCGTGCGGAGGTGTGTCCTTCGTCCCGCCGGGACCACGTCCTGCAGGAGGAGCTGGAACTGATGAGCATCCCGCGCCCCGTCTCCGACCCGGCCGCGGCCGAGTCCACGGCCGTGTCCGCCGCCGCGTCCGGCAGAGAGCCCAGCAGAGAGTCCGGCACCGAGCAGAAGCCGACCGCCCGGCCCGGCGGGAAGGCCAGGTCCAGGGCCGCGGCCAAGGAGCCGAAGCCGCGCGCCAAGGCCGAGCCGGCCCGGGCGACCACCGCCCTGCCCGCCGCGGTGGCGGCGACGTTCCTCGGCAGCGGCGCGGCCGGCACGGCCGCCGCCGCGGACGGCGCGCGCGGCGGCCAGGAGGCCGAGCTGCCGGAAGGCCGGTTCCTGGACCGCGAGCGCAGCTGGCTGGCGTTCAACGAGCGGGTGCTCGAGCTCGCCGAGGACCCGAACATCCCGCTGCTGGAGCGCGCCAAGTTCCTGGCCATCTTCGCGTCCAACCTGGACGAGTTCTTCATGGTGCGGGTGGCCGGCCTGAAGCGCCGGATCGCCACCGGCGTCGCCCAGCGCTCGGCGTCGGGCCTGCAGCCCCGCGAGGTGCTGGACCTGATCTGGCGCCGCTCGCGCGAGCTGATGGCCCGCCACGCCGCGACCTTCCAGCAGGAGGTGCTGCCCGACCTGGCCGCCGAGGGCATCGAGCTGGTGCGCTGGCCGGACCTGGCGGAGACCGAGCAGACCCGCCTGCACACGCTGTTCCGGCAGCAGATCTTCCCCGTCCTGACGCCGCTGGCCGTCGACCCGGCGCACCCGTTCCCGTACATATCGGGACTGTCGCTGAACCTGGCGGTGGTGGTGCGCAACCCGGTGTCGGGGCACAAGCACTTCGCCCGGGTGAAGGTGCCGCAGCTGCTGTCGCGCTTCCTGGAGGCCTCGCCGCAGCGGTACGTGCCGCTGGAGGACGTGATGGGCGCGCACCTGGAGGAGCTGTTCCCGGGGATGGAGGTGCTCGCCCACCACGCCTTCCGGGTCACCCGCAACGAGGACCTGGAGGTGGAGGAGGACGACACCGAGAACATCCTCAAGGCCCTGGAGAAGGAGCTGATGCGGCGCCGCTTCGGCCCGCCGGTGCGCCTGGAGGTCGAGGAGTCCATCGACCCGTACATCCTGGACCTGCTGGTGCGGGAGCTGAACATCACCGAGGCCGAGGTCTTCCCGCTGCCCGGCCCGCTCGACCTGACCGGCCTGTTCGGCCTCGCCGACCTGGACCGCCCGGAGCTGCGCTACCCGAAGTTCGTGGCGGGCACCGCACGCGGCCTGATCGACGTCGAGTCGGCCTCGCAGCCGGACATCTTCGCCGCGATGCGCGAACGCGACGTGCTGCTGCACCACCCGTACGACTCGTTCTCCACCTCCGTGCAGGCGTTCCTGGAGCAGGCCGCCGCCGACCCGCACGTGCTGGCGATCAAGCAGACGCTGTACCGCACCTCCGGCGACTCGCCGATCGTGGACGCGCTGATCGACGCCGCCG
This sequence comes from Kitasatospora sp. NPDC004531, assembly GCF_053602195.1. NCBI lineage: Bacteria > Bacillati > Actinomycetota > Actinomycetes > Kitasatosporales > Streptomycetaceae > Kitasatospora > Kitasatospora sp. NPDC004531. The sequence continues at coordinate 4,732 of NZ_JBSGDD010000042.1, forward strand.
AGTCCGGCAAGCAGGTGCTGGTCCTGGTGGAGATCAAGGCGCGCTTCGACGAGCAGGCCAACATCAAGTGGGCCCGCAAGCTGGAGGAGGCGGGCTGCCACGTCGTCTACGGCCTGATCGGGCTGAAGACGCACTGCAAGCTGTCGCTGGTGGTCCGCCAGGAGGGCGACACGCTCCGCCGCTACTCGCACGTCGGCACCGGCAACTACCACCCGAAGACCGCCCGGCTGTACGAGGACCTCGGCCTGCTGACCTCCGACCCGCAGGTCGGCGCCGACCTCTCCGACCTGTTCAACCGCCTGTCCGGCTACTCGCGCCGCGAGTCCTACCGCCGGCTGCTGACCGCGCCGCGCGGCCTGCGCGACGGCCTGGTCGCCCGGATCAACGGCGAGATCGCCCACCACCGGGCCGGCCGCCCGGCCTTCGTCAAGCTGAAGGTCAACTCGATCGTCGACGAGGTGGTCATCGACGCCCTGTACCGGGCCTCGCAGGCCGGCGTGCCGGTGGACGTGTGGGTGCGCGGCATCTGCGCGATCCGGCCGGGCGTGCCCGGGCTGAGCGAGAACGTCCGGGTGCGGTCCATACTCGGCCGGTTCCTGGAGCACTCCCGGGTGTTCGTGTTCGGCAACGGCGGCGACCCCGAGGTGTGGATCGGCAGCGCCGACATGATGCACCGCAACCTGGACCGCCGGATCGAGGCCCTGGTACGGGTCACCGACCCCGCGCACCGGGCCGAACTGAACGGGCTGCTGGACCTCGGCGTCTCCGACGAGACCGACTCCTGGCACCTCGGCCCGGACGGCGCCTGGATCCGGCACGCGCAGGACGCCGAGGGCCGCCCGCTGCGGCACGTCCAGGACCTGCTGATCGACTCACGCCGCCGCAACCGCGGCTCCGCCGCCGCACGCTGAGCGGCACCCCGCCCGCGCCGGGAGGCCCCCGGCGCGGGCGGCATGCAGCCCCGGGGCGCACCCGGGGAAGGAATCGGGGAGAGCCACAGCCATGACCGATGCGCCGACGACGGCCCCGGTGGCGCGCGCCGCGACCGCCGGGGAGGTCCTTGCCGGCTACCTGACCGCCCAGGCGGGCGCGTTCCTGCGCGCCCTGCCGCAGGCGGTCGGCGAGGCGGGCTCCAGACCGGGTGCGCTGCCCGCGTCGGCACAGGCCGCGGACGACCTGCGGCGCGCGGTGCGCCGGATCGGCGGGGCGCTGCACACCTTCGCCCCGCTCTTCGACCCGTTCTGGGCGCAGGAGTCGCGGACCGAGCTGCGCTGGCTGGTCGAACTGCTCGCCCAGGAACCCGGCTACCGGAGCCGCGCCGACCGGCTGCTCGGCGCCGTCGACTCGCTGGCCGACACCGGGCCCGACGGGGCCGGCATGCTGGCCGGCCACCCGGGCGCGCCCAAGGCCCGGGCGCTGCTGGAACGCCAGCTGACACTGGCCCGCACCCGCGCCCACACCGCGCTGCTGCAGGAGCTGCGCTCGGCCCGGCTGCACGCGCTGGCGGACCGGATGACGCTGCTGGCCGGCGAGGTGCCGCTGCTGCCGGAGACCGCCGCCGAGCCGGCCCCGGCGCTGCTGCCGCTGACCGCGGCGGCCCTGGGCGCGCTGGTGGCGGAGGTCGAACGGCTGCCCTGGCAGCGCTCCGCGCAGGCCTACGCCGGGGCCGGACTGCACCGGCTGGGCACCGCCCCGGCCGACCCCGGCACCGTCCCGGCGGCGCGCGGTACGGCGGAGGCCGACGTGGCGCTGGCGGCGGACGACGCGCCGTGGCTGCGGGTGCGGATCCTGGTGAAGCGGGCCCGGTACGCGCTGGAGGTGTGCCACGCGCCGGACGGCGAACTCCTGGAGCTGGACCGGGTGCTGGCCCGCCACCAGGAGGCCTCGGACGCGGCGGCCACCGTCGCCACCGCCGCCCGCACGCCGCGGATCACCCCGGCCACGGCGTACGTGCTGGGCGTGGTGCACGCCGATCAGCGGCTGGACGTGGAGGCCGCCCGGTACGCTTTCGGGCGCCAGTGGCCGGTGGTGTCGCCCGGGCTGGCCGGCCCGGCCGCGGTGCTGCCGGACTGACCCCCCGTTCCCCGCCCGGATGGATCGCGTGCCGCAGCTCCCCGACCGCCCGTCCCCGCCCGACCGCGCCCGTGCCCGGTCGGGCGGCGCCCGCACCGACCGCCGCCCCGCCGCCGGGGCCCGCTCGACGGTGCTGGCGGCGGGCGCGGTGCTCTGGGTGCCGGGCCCGCCGCGCAAGGACGGCAGCCGCAAGAAGCCCCGGGTGGCGCTGGTGCACCGCCCCAAGTACGACGACTGGAGCCTGCCGAAGGGCAAGCTCGACCCGGGCGAGGGCTGGCAGGAGGCCGCGCTCCGCGAGGTCCGCGAGGAGACCGGCCTGCACTGCGTGCTGGGCCCGGAGCTCCCCACCCAGCACTACCGGGTGCAGGGCCGGCCGAAGGAGGTCCGGTACTGGGCGGCGGTCCCCACCGGCGGCGCCTTCCGGCCGAACCGCGAGGTGGACCGGCTGGAGTGGCTCCCGCCCCGCCGGGCCAGGCAGCGGCTGACCCACCCCCGCGACCGGGTGCTGATCGACGCGCTGCTGGAGCTGCTGCGCGCCGAGCACTGAGGCCTTGCCCCGCCCCGGTGGTTCGGGTTCCCCCGACGGGTGATCTGCCCGCGCCCTCCCTGTGACGCAACCGTTACTACCGGCCCAGGTTTCCTGACATCCGTCCGAGGTTCACTCCCCGTTCATTTGTGACGGACTGACGCGTCACCTGATCTGCCTAACTTCGGGGTTACCGGAGGGCCGATAGGGCCCCGGACCACAGCAAATCCGGTCGCGCGGCGGCCGGTATTGCCTCAGAAAGGGACACCCTGTGAACCTGCGGAACGGCCGCTCCAAGGCCCTCGCCATCGGTGCCGTCGCGCTCGTCTCCACGCTGTCGCTGTCGGCTTGCGGCACGGACGAGAACACCAAGCCCGCCGCGAACGGCTCGTCCTCCGGTGCCCCTGCGGCCAAGATCGCCTGCTCCGACAAGGGCGGCCAGCTGCTGGCGGCCGGTTCGACCGCGCAGACCCCGGCCATCGAGGTCTGGAAGGCCGCCTACGGCACCGCCTGCGCCAACACCACCCTGACCTACAGCGGTGGCGGCTCCGGCGCGGGCGTCACCCAGTTCAACCAGGGCAAGATCGCCTTCGCGGGCTCCGACGGCGCCCTGAAGCAGTCCGAGATCGACGCCTCGAAGACGGTCTGCACCGGCGGCCAGGGCATCGACCTGCCGATGGTCGGCGGCCTGATCTCGATCGTCTTCAACGTTGAGGGCGTCAACAAGCTGATCGTGGACGGCCCGACGCTGGCCAAGATCTTCGACTCGCAGATCACCAAGTGGAACGCCCCGGAGATCGCCGCCCTGAACCCGGGCGTCAACCTCCCGGCCGCCGACATCCAGGCGATCCACCGCTCCGAGGACTCCGGCACCACCCAGAACCTGACCGCCTACCTGGCCAAGGCCGGCGGCGGCAACTGGAAGTACCCGGCCGCCAAGAGCTGGGCCGGCCAGGGCGGCCAGTCCGCCAACGGCTCCGCCGGTGTCGCGGCCCAGGTCAAGCAGACCAAGAACTCGATCTCCTACGTCGAGCTGTCCTACGCCCAGACCAACAAGCTGAACAGCGCCGCCATCGCCACCGGCGCCTCCAAGCCGGTCGAGGCCACCGCCGCCAACGGCGCCACCACCCTGGCCAACGCCAAGGTCGTCGGCCAGGGCGCGGACATGGCGCTGGACATCGACTACGCGACCAAGGCCGAGGGTGCCTACCCGCTGACCCTGGTCACCTACGAGATCGTCTGCGACAAGGGCAACAAGGCCGAGACCCTGCCCGCCCTGAAGTCCTTCCTGACCTACACCGTCAGCGAGGAGGGCCAGCAGGCCATCGGCGCGGTCGGCTACGTGCCGCTGCCCAAGGAGCTCGCCGGCAAGGTGAAGACCCAGATCGACGCCCTCGCCTGAGGCTGATCGACGACCGGCCGGGCGGCCCCCGAAGGAGGGGGAGGGGCCGCCCGGCCGGGCCGCGTCGAAGCTCCACCCGCACCACCCACCACCAGAACGTCCGGGGCACCGCCGCCAAGGTGCCGCCCTCCGCGGGGCAGCGCCGCCAGACCGGAGTAAACGATCATGACTTCTTCCTCCCCCGCCGACGCGCGGGGACGGACCCCACGACGCCGCGGCGACAGCCGCCGCGGTGACGCCGTGTTCTTCAACCTCTCCCGCGGTGCGGGCATCCTGCTGCTGGTCATCATGGCCGCCATCGCAGGATTCCTGACCTACCGCTCGGCCCTCGCCCTGGGCAAGAACGAGGGCAACTTCCTCACCACCTTCGAGTGGACGCCGGACGCCGCCAAGCCGGTGTTCGGCATCGCCGTCCTCACCTTCGGCACCCTGGTCAGCGCGCTCATCGCGATGGCCATCGCCGTTCCGGTCGCGGTCGGCATCGCGCTGTTCATCTCGCACTACGCGCCGCGCCGGATCGCCCAGCCGTTCGCGTACCTGGTGGACCTGCTGGCCGCCGTCCCGTCGATCGTCTACGGCCTGTGGGGCGTGCTGTTCCTGGTGCCGCACATGGACGGCCTGACCAGCTGGATGGACCAGTACCTCGGCTGGACGTACATCTTCGACCAGTCCAGCGCCGGCGTCCCGCCGCGCAACCTGTTCACGGTCGGCATCCTGCTGGCGATCATGGTGCTGCCGATCATCACCGCGGTCACCCGCGAGGTGTTCCGCCAGGTCCCGCGGATGCACGAGGAGGCGGCGCTCGCGCTCGGCGCGACCCGCTGGGAGATGATCCGCACCGCCGTCCTGCCGTTCGGCCGCCCCGGCATCATCTCCGCGTCGATGCTCGGCCTCGGCCGCGCGCTCGGCGAGACCATCGCGGTCGCGACCGTGCTGTCCACCAACAGCAAGCTGACGCTGCACCTGCTCGACCCGGGCGGCGGCACCTTCGCGGAGAACATCGCCCTGAAGTTCAGCGAGGCCCAGCCGCTCGGCCGGGACGCGCTGATGGCCTCCGGCCTCGTCCTGTTCGTGATCACGCTGCTGGTGAACGGCGCCGCCCGCGTCATCATCGCCCGCCGCAAGGAGTACTCGGGGGCCGCCGCGTGAGTACCGTCTCCACCGTCACCGAAGCCACCCCGCCGCAGCTCAACCACCGGCTGACCGCGGCCCGGCTGCCCCGCTGGGCGCCGGCGGGCATCGCGGTCGCCTCGATCGCCGTCGGCTGCGGCATCGGCGCCGTCGCCGGCCTCGCCAGCCACCTCCAGTGGGGCCTGCTCTCCGCGCTGGTCTTCCTGGCCGCCAGCTACGCCGTCTCCGCCTCGGTCGAGGGCCGCCGGCAGGCCAAGGACCGCTTCGCTACCTCGCTGGTGTGGGTCGCCTTCATCTGCGCCGTGGTGCCGCTGGTCTCGCTGACCTTCTACACCGTGCAGCAGGGCATCGGGGCGATCAGCCCCGAGTTCCTCACCCACTCGATGAAGGGCGTCGTCGCCACCCTCAGCCCGGACGGCGGCATCTACCACGCCATCATCGGCACCATCGAGCAGGTCCTGCTGGCCACCCTGATCGCCGCGCCGATCGGCCTGCTCACCGCCGTCTACCTGGTGGAGTACGGCCGCGGCCGGCTCGCCAAGGCGGTCACCTTCTTCGTCGACGTGATGACGGGCATCCCGTCGGTCGTCGCCGGTCTGTTCATCCTCTCGCTCTGGAACATCCTGCTCGGCTTCCAGTACTCCGGCTTCTCCGGCAGCCTCGCGCTGGCGATCCTGATGATGCCGGTCGTGGTCCGCTCGACCGAGGAGATGCTCAAGCTCGTCCCGAACGAGCTGCGGGAAGCCTCCTACGCGCTCGGCGTGCCGCGCTGGAAGACCATCCTGCGGATCGTGCTCCCCACGGCCATCGGCGGCATCACCACCGGCGTGATGCTGGCGGTCGCCCGCATCACCGGCGAGACCGCGCCCGTGCTGATGCTGGTGTTCGGCGCCGACTTCATCAACAACGATCCGTTCAACGGACCGCAGCAGTCGCTGCCGCTCTACATCTGGCAGCAGTACTCGCAGGTCAACAACGAGTTCGGCTACACGCGCGCCTGGGGCGCGGCGCTGGTGCTGATCGCCTTCGTGATGGGGCTCAACCTCATCGCCCGGGGCATCGCGCGCTGGCGCTCGCCCAAGGGCGGACGCTGACCCCGACTGACGTACGAACAGACGAGAGAAGACGAAAGATCATGGCCAAGCGCATCGACGTCAGCGGACTGTCCGCCTACTACGGCTCCACCCGCGCCATCGAGGACATCTCGATGACCATCGAGCCCCGCTCGGTGACCGCGTTCATCGGCCCCTCCGGCTGCGGCAAGTCCACCTTCCTGCGCACCCTCAACCGGATGCACGAGGTGATCCCCGGCGCCCGCGTCGAGGGCAAGGTGATGCTCGACGACGAGAACCTGTACGGCTCGAACGTCGACCCGGTCGCCGTCCGCCGCTCGGTCGGCATGGTGTTCCAGCGCCCCAACCCGTTCCCCACCATGTCGATCTACGACAACGTGGTGGCCGGCCTCAAGCTGGCGGGCGTCAAGAAGAAGTCCGTGCTGGACGGCGTGGTGGAGAAGTCCCTCCAGGGCGCCAACCTCTGGAACGAGGTCAAGGACCGCCTCAACAAGCCCGGCGCGGGCCTGTCCGGCGGCCAGCAGCAGCGCCTGTGCATCGCCCGGGCGATCGCCGTCGAGCCCGAGGTGCTGCTGATGGACGAGCCCTGCTCGGCCCTCGACCCGATCTCCACCCTCGCCATCGAGGACCTGATCGGTGAGCTGAAGTCGCAGTTCACCATCGTGATCGTGACCCACAACATGCAGCAGGCGGCGCGCGTCTCCGACCGCACCGCGTTCTTCAACCTGGCGGGCGTCGGCCAGCCCGGCAAGCTGATCGAGCTGGACGACACCCAGCGGATCTTCTCCAACCCGTCGGTCCAGGCCACCGAGGACTACATCTCCGGCCGCTTCGGCTGACCGGCCCGGCGCCCAGGCGCCGAGCCCACCGGCTGCTCCGCGGCGCTGCATGGCGGTGCCGCCGCGGAGCGAGGAAGGGCCCGCCCCCGTGCTGTGGGGGCGGGCCCTTCCGCTGTGCCGGTCAGTGCGCTCAGAGGACGATCAGATTGACCAGTCCGAACATCGCGGCGGCCACGACCGCCGCCGCCGGCATCGTGATGAACCAGCCCATCACGATGTTCTTCGCCACGCCCCAGCGGACCGCGCGGACCCGCTTGGTGGCGCCCACGCCCATGATCGCCGAGGTGATCACGTGGGTGGTGGAGATCGGCGCGGCGTAGACGAACGAGGTGACGTACATGACCGCGGAGGCGGTGGCCTCGGCGGCGAAGCCCTGCGGCGGGTCCAGCTCGATGATCTTCCGGCCGAGGGTGCGCATGATCCGCCAGCCGCCCGCGTAGGTGCCCAGCGAGAGCATCAGGGCGCAGGAGATCTTCACCCAGATCGGGATGCCCGTCCCGGAGTGGTGGCCGGAGATGGTCAGGGCCATCACCACGATGCCCATGGTCTTCTGGGCGTCCTGCAGGCCGTGGGCCAGCGCCATCGCGGCGGCCGAGGCGGTCTGCGCCACCCGGAAGTTGCGCTTGGCCTTGTGCGGGTTGGCCTTCTTGAAGATCCACAGGATCGCCAGCATGACCAGGAAGCCGCCGATCAGGCCGACGACCGGAGAGATGATCATCGGAAGGATGATCTTCTCCACCACGCCGTGCCAGACCACGTCGGTGCCGCCGGCCAGCGCCGCTCCCACCATGCCGCCGAACAGCGCGTGCGAGGAGGAGGACGGAAGGCCGAAGTACCAGGTCACCAGGTTCCAGGCGATCGCTCCGACCAGCGCGGCGAACAGGATCGCCATGCCCTTGGAGCCCGTCGGGGTCGCGATGATCCCCTCGGAGACGGTCTTCGCCACCCCGCTGCCGAGGAAGGCGCCCGCCAGGTTCATCACCGCCGCCATCGCCAGCGCCGCCCGGGGCGTCAGCGCCCGGGTGGAGACCGAGGTGGCGATCGCGTTTGCGGAGTCGTGGAAGCCGTTCGTGTAAGTGAAGAAGAAAGCGACGCCGACGACGACGATCAGTGCTGCCATGTCCACGGAGCTCAGGACTCCTTGACGGCGATGGTCTCCACCGTGTTGGCCACGTGCTCGAACGCGTCGGCGGCCTCTTCGAGAACGTCCACGACCTGCTTGAGCTTCAGCACCTCGATCGCGTCGTACTGGCCGGAGAACAGGTGGGCCAGCAGCTTGCGGTGGATCTGGTCCGCCTGGTTCTCCAGCCGGTTGATCTCGATCCAGTACTCGGTGAGGTTCGACATCGACCGCAGGTTGGGCATCGCCTCGGCGGTCAGCTCGGCCGCCCGGGCCAGCACCTCGATCTGCTGCTCGATGCCCTTGGGGAGGGTCTCGATGTCGTACAGCACGACGAGGTCGACGGCCTCCTCCATGAAGTCCATGATGTCGTCCAGCGAGGAGGCCAGCGTGTAGATGTCCTCCCGGTCGAACGGGGTGATGAACGAGGAGTTCAGCTGGTGGAAGATCGCATGGGTGGTGTCGTCCCCGGCGTGCTCGGCGGCGCGCATGCGCTCGACGATCTCCGCGCGGGCGGACACGTCCGAGCCCAGTAGTTCCAGCAGGAGCTTCGATCCGACGACCAGGTTCTCCGCCGCGGCGGCGAACATGTCGTAGAAGCTCGTCTCCTTCGGGGTCAGGCTAAAACGCACGGAAATCTCCGATGTGCGGGGTCGGTACTTGACGATGCTAGGCGCACGCCCGGCGTGTCCGAGCACGGGGCTGCCGACGCGCGCCCTAAGTGTGTCCCACGACACGCCGGTTTGCTCCCGCTCTGCACGGGGATCTCTGAGCTGACGCCCGGACGGCGGAACACCGCGCGGGCCCCGAATGTTGGAAACTGGGGACACCTCCCGGCCGAAGGCCGGGGGAGGGCCGAGTACCGAAACCAAGAGGGCGGACCGGGATGACCACCATCGACACCCCCAGCACCAAAACCGCGCCGGCCTGCCACGGAGCGGTGCAGGGCGACGGCCCGCACGGCTACAGCGCCGACAAGGAATCCCACCTGAAGCGCCTGCGCCGGATCGAGGGCCAGATCCGCGGCCTCCAGCGGATGGTCGACGAGGACGTCTACTGCATCGACATCCTCACCCAGGTCTCCGCCTCCACCAAGGCGCTGCAGTCCTTCGCGCTGTCGCTGCTGGAGGAGCACCTGGCGCACTGCGTGGCGGCCGCGGCCGCGGCGGAGGACGGCGGCGAGGAGCTGAACGCCAAGGTCTCCGAGGCCAGCGCGGCCATCGCGCGCCTGCTGCGCACCTGACGCACCGCCCGTTCCCGACGACCGCTCAGCCGTCCGTGCCCGCCGCGCCGGACGGCTGAGCGGCGTCTCTGCGCAGCAGCACCCGGTCGATCTGCTCGGCGGCCAGCCGCTCGGCGTGACTGGCCGAGGCGGCGATCATCAGCTCGCCGGCCAGGTCGATCTCGTCCAGCGCGGTGCTGTCGTGGCCGCCGGTGCCGCTCTCCCCGGTTGCCATTGGCCTCCACCCCTTCCGCGCCCCGTCCGTGCCGACCGGCCCCCGTACCAGCGTAGGCAGCGGGCGGCCCGCCCACATGGCACGGACGGGCCATCTCTGGTGTCCGAAACGGGTGGGACGGTCACTTCGGGGAGGGCGAGGGCTTCATCGACCACAGGTCGCCGGCGGGCGGCTCGGCGGCCTCCACCGGCTTGCCGAAGTCGCTCAGCCGCAGCGTGGAGACCACCTTCACCTGGTCCTTCGCGGCAGTGGAGCCGGCCACCCCGGCGAAGGTGAAGTTCTCCACCACCTTGTGCAGCCGGCCCTGGCCGTCCAGCCAGACCTCGTACGGGACCTCCTTGACCGTGAAGGTCTGCCCGGCCATCCGCAGCCCGTCCGCGCCGCGGCCGCCGGTGGCGTCGGCGGCCTTGGACAGGTCCAGGGTGCCCTTGAAGTGCTTCAGCTCCACGCCGTCCACCGTCTCGGCGCCGACCAGCTCGGCGGTCTGCGCGCCGCGCAGCGCGCCCGCCGCGGTCGCCGGGTCGGTGGCGCCGGAGCTCACCAGGTTGCCGTCCGGGAGCTGGCGGACGTCCAGCTTGACCCACTTGCCCTCGGGGATCTTGGCGCCGCTGTTCTGCAGGTAGACCGTGCCGGGCAGCACCACCTCGGTGATCCTCCCGCTGGTGGCGGCACCCGGCGGGACGTCGATCTCCAGCCGGCCCAGCCGCTTCACGTAGTCGTAGCCGCCGGTGCCGTGGAACACCGACTTCTTCTCCGCCGACTCCGTGCTCAGCTCGGTGACGGCGTGCGCCGAGCCGGTGCGGCCGGTGATGTCGGCGGCGGAGCGCACCGCCGTCAGCGGGTCGGCGGACAGCTGGTCGGCGGAGCTGTCCTGGTTCTGCCCGCCGCCGGTGCAGGCGGTCAGCAGCGCGGCGAGCACGGCCGCGGCGGCGACCCCGTTGAGCTTCTTCACGACTTCGACAACCCCCTGCGCCCCGGACGACCCGGCAAGCAGCCGCCCCGGATGGGCAGCGCGCCTGCCCGGCAAACGAGTTGGGGCGCGGAAGGTTACGTCTCGGACACCCGTGCCGTTCTGGGGCCGGAGGGGACTACCGTGAAACACGTGGCAGACCGGAAGCCGGAGACGACCGGCTTGGCAGCACGGAACGACCATCGGCCCGAGGTGGTGGAGCGCGGCTCCTTCTGCTTCGCCCAGTGCGACTGCGGCTGGTACGCCCCCGGGCGGCGATCCCGCGACAAGGCCCGGCGGGACGCGGCCGGGCACGAGGCGGACCCGGACCCGGCCGACTGACCCGGCCGGCCGTCAGGCCGCCAGATCCGACTCCCGGTCGCGCTCCGCCCGCCGGCCCGCGCGGCCGAGCCGGCCCCCGGCCGGGGCGGCCGACCGACGCCGGCCGCCGGCCGCCGCCGGGGCCTTGGCCATCACCAGCGGTCGCAGCGCCGTCCGGGACAGCGCGTGGCACAGCGGCACCAGCACGGCCATCGCGATCGGCGCGAGCAGCAGCACCACGGCGGTGGCCAGCGCGTAGCCGCCGATCACGTCGGTCGGGTAGTGCACGCCCACGTACATCCGGCAGAAGCCCTGCAGCAGGGCGAGCGCCCCGGCGGCCACGCCGAGCTTGCGGTTGACCAGGAACACCGCGACGGCGATGCCCATGGACATCGCCGAGTGGTCGCTGACGAAGGACAGGGTGTCCTCCTTGCCGGCCACCAGCACGTCGATCTCGGGGTGGTCGACGAACGGGCGGGGCCGGTCCACGATGGCCGAGATCGGCAGGTTGGCGAGCTCGGCGATGGCGACCGCGATCGGCGCCCACAGCACCCCGGCGACCGCGACCGGCGCGTCCGGGCGGCGGCGGGCGCTCAGCCAGGCGGTCAGTCCGATCGCGGCCAGGCCCAGCAGGATGCCGTACTCGGCGGTCCAGGAGACCAGCGAGTCCAGCCAGCCGGGCGCGTCGGCGGCCAGGCCGTTGACGGCCTTGAGCACACCCAGGTCGGGATCGCCCGAACCGGCTCCGGCATCGGCGAGCAGCGTGGGCACGCCGCACCTCCCTGTCCGCATCTCCGCAGTGGTTCCCGGTCCGTGCGGCCGGGTGCGGACGTCCGGCAGCCTCCTGAGTCAACGCGATCCGGGCGGTCGGGGGTTCCGCCGAAACGTGCTGTTATGCAAACTTGACTCAGCGTCCACCCCGCATGCACATGCCGACCGGACGCCCTGTCAGCTCTTTGCCGGCCCTTGACCCGCCGTGATGGTGCCGTCGTTCATGTTCCGGGCCGGCAGCGCCGCCGCCCCGTCCGGGGTGACCCGGGTCGCCCCGATGTAGTCGCGCTGGTTGATGGTGTCGTAGCGCACCTTGGCGCCGGTGTGCGGGGCGTCGATCATGTACCCGCCGCCGACGTAGATCCCCACGTGGTGGATGGTGCGCGGATCCTCCAGGTCATTGGCGAAGAACACCAGGTCGCCCGGCCGGAGTTGGTCCCGCGACGGGTGCGGACCGCTGTACCACTGGTCGTTGGCCACCCGGGGCAGCGTGATGCCCACGCTCTCGAACGCCGCCCGGGTCAGGCCCGAGCAGTCGAACCGCCCGTCCTCCCAGGCCTGTCCGGTGCCGCCCCACAGGTAGTCGGTGCCCAACTTGCTCTGCGCGAAGTAGATCGCCCCCGCCGCCTCCTTGGACAGCGCCAACTGCGCCCCCGGCTTCGGCGGCGCGGTGAACGAGGTGGCCAGCGCCCTGATGCTCTTCACGTACCCCTGGGTCTCGCGGTACGGCGGCACCCCGTTGTACTTGATCACCGCGTACGGCCCCGCGTTGTACGCCGCCAGCATGTTGGCCTGCTTGTCCCCGGGCACGTTCGCGACGTCCCGGGCCAGCGCGCAGTCGTAGGTGGCGGCGGAGGCGATCGCGTCCTCCGCGTTCCAGATGTCCGACTTGCCGTCGCCGTTGCCGTCCGTCCCGTACGTCGCCCACGTCCCCTCCAGGAACTGGGCCATCCCGTACGCCTTCGCCGGGCTCTTCGCCAACGGGTCGAAACCGCTCTCCTGGTACAGCTGCGCGGCCAGCATCGGCGCCGAGATCTCCGGGCACAGCAGGCCCCACTTCTGGATCTGCGCCCGGTACTGCGCCGGCACCGTCCCACCGGACAGCGCCAGTTCACCGGAGCGCTCCGGGGCCCCGCTGGCCGCGTACGTCCCCAGCGTCACCACCCCGACGAACCCGACGGCGACCACCGCGGTCGCGGCACCCGCGAGCTTCGCCTTCCGGAGCACCATCCCGCACCATCCCGACGGATCGTCAGCTGCCATGTCCCGTTGCGTTATTGCCCGGTGCAATCATCACAGATACCAAGGGCGGGCAGTATCCTCGGACTACCGGACATCTTGGCGGAGGCGTCCGGCCACCACGAGCGATCCGCGAGAAGCAGCCAAGTCGACGTCAGATCTGGCCAAGAATAGGACCTGCCCCTTCGCTCGACCGTGGTCCGGGGCCTTGAATTTTCCTGATCGGGCGGTGAGATGGGATGAACCTGAACGTGGACAGCACAACGATCCGGTACCTGGCGGAGGACCCGCCCAAGAAGGCCAACATCGACACCATCATCGGCGGCATCGCCCCCGACTGGGGCCCGTTCGCCTCGCTCGGCTCCTCGGCCCGCGTGATGGTCCAGGTCGTGATGGCCGTCGCCATCCTGCTCTGCCTCGGCATCGCCATCTGGGGCGCCGCCAAGCAGCGGATCGGCGCCACCGCGATGCGCGACACCTTCAGCGCCGAACAGGGCAAGGGCCTGATCATCGCCGGCCTGACCGGCGTCTTCATCATCGGCTCGCTCGGCACCCTGTTCACCATCGTCTACGGCATGGCGATCTGACGACCCGCCGACTCCCGTCCCACCCGCGCCGACCCACGCACCGCGTCCCGCGCGCCGACACCGAGAACACCCGTCACGCCGCGTCCCCCACGCGGTGACGCCGCACCAGGAGGGCCCCGTGCCGTTGTCCGACGACCAGCCGCACACCCGCACGCGGCTACCGGTCGCCGAACAGACCGCCCCCGCGGCAGGCCGCCAGGCCCGGCCGCTGCGCACCCTCCTGACCATCCTCGGCATCGTCACCCTGCTGGTGGTCGCCGTCGCCATCGCCAACCGCGACAAGGCCGTCCCCGGCCGCACCCCCGCCGCCGCCTCCGGCGACCAGGCCCAGGGCGGCGCCACCCCCACCGCCGGCCACACCGCCGCCACCGGCCAACAGCCCGTCACCACCACCACCAACGGCATCGCCACCGGCTACCCCCACACCGACCAGGGCGCGCAGTCCGCCGCCGCCAACTACGCCGTCGCGCTGGGCTCCACCGACATGTTCCGCCCCGACACCCGCCACACCATCCTCGCCACCCTCGCCGACCCCACCACCCTCCCCACCCTCCAATCCCGCCTGGACCAGGCGTTCTCCCCGGAGACCAACGCGCGCTACGGCCTCGACGCCAAGGGCGGCGCGCCCAAGGGCCTGACGTTCATCAGCCGTACCGTTCCGATCGGCGCGGACCTGGCGAACTACTCGGACACCGGGACGAAGGTGGACGTGTGGTGCAACTCGCTGGTCGGGCTGACGGGCGACGCCTCGACGATCCCGGTCACCGAGAACTGGTACACGCTCAACATCACGCTGCGCTGGACCGGCAGCGACTGGAAGCTCATCGATTACAGCCGGAAGGCAGGCCCGGCCCCGTTGCCCGCTGACCAACAGGCCGCGACCTCGGAGGAGATCACGGATGCCGTCCAGCAGTTCGGAGGTTTCCGTTATGCGCGCTGACGGATCGGGCAGAGGCTTCGGCCGCCGAGTCGCAGCACTGGCCGGCGCGAGCGCCGTCCTTCAGATGGTGATGCTCGCGGTGGCCAGGGTCGCCACCGCCGACCCCAGTCCCAGCGCCCAGCCGACCTGCAAGGTGGACGTCCCGGTGCCGGGCGCCGACAAGCTGTGCACTCCCCCCGATGCGGTGTACATCCCCGGCGGCAATTCCGTCTCCAACGTCACCGACCCCCTCGGGTCGCTCGCGAAGGGTTGTGCCCAGGCCGCTGCCTGGGTGGTGCGGCAGTTGGCGGGGGCGATCGACGGGACGACGAAGGTCGACTTCACGAACGCGGCGTTCCTGCAGCAGTACGCGGTGGTGTTCGCGGTGTCGACGGTGGTCACGCTGGTGCTGTGGCTGCTGGCGGTGACGAAGCGGGCGGTGCGGGGTGCGCCGTTGGGGCAGGCGTTCGGCGAGGCGGTCGGGTTCCTGTGGCTGACGGTGATCGCTTCGGCGTTCACGCCGCTGATCCTGTACACGGTGGTGACGGTCACCGACGGGATGACGGAAGCGATCGCGGCGGGGACGAAGTCCGACACGGGGACGTACCTGGGCGGGTTCGCGGACACCCTGGACAAGGGCACCATGGGCGGTGGCCCGCTGATCCTGATCATCGTGTCGCTGGTGGCGGTGCTGGCCGCGGCGGTGCTGTGGATCGAGCTGGTGATCCGGGCGGCGATGCTGTACGTGGGCGCGCTGCTGGGGACGGCGGTGTACGCGGGGCTGGTGGACAAGCAGCTGTGGAAGCACGTGCGCCGGTGGGCCGCGATGATGCTGGCGGTCGACCTGGCGAAGCCGATCATCGTGATCATCCTGGGCCTGGCGGGCGCGGTGGCGACCGGCTCGGGCGCGGACGACGATTTCGCGCGGGTGCTGAGCGGGCTGGCGATCCTGTTCCTGTCGATCTTCGCGAGCGCCGCGGTGTACCGGTTCGTGCCGGGCTTCGGCGACGAGCTGCTGTCGATGCGGCGGGCCCGGGCGAGCGCGGTGCAGGCCGGCAGTGCGATGATCAACGGCCCGGCGAACCTGGTGAAGCAGGGTATTTCGACGCACGGTTCGCGCGTCGGCCCGCAGGCCGGGAACGCCTCGCCGGGCGCGGGCGGTGGCGGGGTGGCCCCGGGCATCGCCGCGCACGCGTCCCGTCCCGCCGGTCCCGGTCGGGCGGCCGCGCCGCCCGCGCAGTCGCAGGCCCCGGTCAACAACCCGAAGGGAGGGTGACGGGTAGATGAGCAGCGAACAGTTCGGCCAGTACGGCACCCAGTACGCCCAGCAGCGCCGCAGCTACCTGATCGGCAAGGCGCGCCCGAACGCGCCGATCGGGCGCAACCGGGAGACCGGCGAGATCGTGCTGATCATCGCCGGCGCGGGCCTGGGCATGCTGTGGGGCCTGGGGGTGCCGATCCTGCCGCTGCGGCTGGCCGGCCTGGTGGGCTTCCCGCTGCTGGCGATCATGGCGGTGTACGTGCCGTACCGGCGGCGGACGTTCTACAAGTGGGTGGAGATCAACCGGACGTACCGGCGGACGGTGCGCAGCGGCCGGGCGGTGTGGAAGCCGGAGGTGCACGAGGCCGGGACGCGGTTGGACGGGCGCGAGGTGGAGGTCGGCCCGCCGCCGGGCGTGGGGCGGCTGCGCTGGCTGACCGCGCCGTTCGGGCCGGACGAGGTCGCGGTGCTGATGCACCTGGAGCGGCGCACGGTGACCGCGGCGATCGAGATCGAGGGCCCGGGCGTGGGCCTGCGCGACTCGGAGGACCAGGAGGCGCTGGTCGACCGGTTCGGCACGCTGCTGAAGCACGTGGCCAACGGCGACGGCTTCGTGACGCGGCTGCAGATCCTGGCCCGGACGCTGCCGGCCGACCCGGACGCGCACGCCAAGGACGTGGAGCGGCGCGGCGACCACTCGGCGCCGCGCTGGCTGCAGGAGAGCTACGACCAGCTGCAGTCGATGGTGTCGACCTCTTCGGAGCAGCACCGGGCGTATCTGGTGGCCTGCATGCAGTACACCCGGGAGCTGGCGTCCGAGGCGCATGCGATGGGACGGACCGCGTACGGGCGCGGGGAGGGCAAGCGGGACCGCGGGGACGACGGCCTGGCGACCGTGATGGCGCGTGAACTCACCGACATCTGCGCCCGGTTGGCGGAGGCGGACATCCGGGTGCGGCAGCCGCTGGGGCAGGCCCGGCTGGCCTCGCTGATCCACTCGATGTACGACCCGGACCACCCGATCGACCACATCCAGGCGATGAGCAGGCGCAACGCCTGGCCGGCCGAGCTGGACGCCACGCACCCGCAGTACCTGCAGGCGAAGACCCGGGAGTCGGCGACCCGGGAGCCGTGGTGCCACGCCACCGCGTGGATCAAGGAGTGGCCGCTGACCCCGGTCGGGGTGAACTTCCTGGCGCCGCTGCTGGTGCACACCCCGGACGTGATCCGGACGGTCGCGGTGACCATGGACCTGGAGCCGACCGACGTCGCGATCGAGCGGATGCTCACCGAGAAGACCAACGACGAGGCGGAGGCCAGCCGGGCGGCGAAGATGAACCGCACGGTGGACCCGCGCGACCTGGCGCACACCGGCCGGGTGGACCAGCGCGGCGACGACCTGGCGTCCGGCGCGGCCGGGGTGAACCTGGTGGGCTACCTGACGGTGTCCTCGCGCAGCCCGGAGGCGCTGGCCCGGGACAAGCGGACCATCCGCGCCTCGGCGGGCAAGAGCTACCTGAAGCTGGAGTGGTGCGACCGCGAGCACCACCGGGCCTTCGTCAACACCCTGCCGTTCGCCACCGGCATCCGCCGCTGACCCCCTCGGAGGCCCGCTCATGATCGGCAATCTCACCGACGCCTTCGCCAGCGCCCTGTTCGGCCGGGTGGAGACCACCCGGCTCCCGGTGCGCACCTCCAGCGGCCAGGCGCAGGCGGTGTACCTGCCGACGGCGGCGCCCGGCCTGGGCGACTCCGGGGTGATCATCGGCCGCGAGGTGTACAGCGGCAAGGGCTACGTCTACGACCCGTTCCAGCTGTACGGCCAGCAGCTGCCGGCCCCGCACTGGCTGGTGCTGGGGGAGTCCGGCAACGGCAAGTCGGCGCTGGAGAAGACTTACGTGCTGCGGCAGTTGAGGTTCCGCGACCGCCAGGTGGTGGTGCTGGACGCGCAGGGCGAGGACGGCGTCGGCGAGTGGAACCTGATCGCCAACGCGCTGGGGATAAAGTCCATCCGGCTCGACCCGATGGCGGCCCGGGACGGCGGGGTGAAGCTCAACCCGCTGGACCCGTCGATCACCACCACCGGCCAGCTGTCGCTGCTGCGCACCATCATCGAGGTGGCGATGGGCCGCTCGCTGGAGGAGCGGGCGGGCTTCGCGCTGAAGGCCGCGCACGCGTACGTGCACGCCACGGTGAAGGACCGCCAGCCGGTGCTGAACGACATCATCGACACGCTGCGCAGCCCCGACCTGTCGGCGGTGGAGTCGCTGGGCGTGGAGATCGGCGAGGTGCAGTCCTGGGGCCTGGACGTGGCGCTGGTGCTGGACCGGCTGGTCGACGGCGACCTGCGCGGCATGTTCGACGGCCCGACCTCGGCGGGCATCGACCTGGACGCGCCGCTGATCGTTTTCGACCTGTCGCACATCGACCGGAACTCGATCGCGATGCCGATCCTGATGGCGATCGTCGGGGTGTGGCTGGAGCACACCTGGCTGCGGCCGGACCGGGTGAAGCGGATCTTCCTGGTCGAGGAGGCCTGGCACATCATCAACAGCCCGTTCGTGGCGCAGCTGTTCCAGCGGCTGCTGAAGTTCGGGCGCCGGCTCGGCCTGTCGTTCGTGGCCGTGGTGCACCACCTGTCGGACGTGGTGGACGGGGCGGCGGCGAAGGAGGCCTCGGCGATCCTGAAGATGGCCTCCACCCGCACCATCTACATGCAGAAGGCCGAGGAGGCGAGAGCCACCGGCCGGGTGCTGGGCCTGCCGCGCTGGGCGGTGGAGATCATTCCGACGCTGTCGCCGGGCATCGCGGTGTGGGATGTCAACGGCAACGTGCAGGTGGTCAAGCACATCATCACCGAGGCCGAGCGGCCGCTGGTGTACACCGACCGCGCGATGACCGAGGACGCGGTGGAGGAGCGCGAGCGCGCCGAGCAGCAGTTGGCCGCGCAGCCCAGGATCTGACGCCGGAGGACCGGCTGACGGGGTGTCGGCAGAGAACTCGTCAGCCGTCGGATACCAGCTCGTTACTTCAGGGTTCCTGACAGCTACGCGCGTGGACTCTAGGCTGCTCCCCGATACAACGCCAGGCCGCCGTCTCGGCGGCCCCGACGGTGCAGGGGATCCTCATGCCCATTTCCGGCTCCAACGGCCGCCGCAGGACCGCGCTCGCGGCCGCCGCCGCTGCCGCCCTCCTCGGTTCGATGGCCCTGCCGGCCACCGCCGAGGCCCACGGGCACGGCCAGGACAAGCCCAAGTACGAGGACCTGCAGCTCCTCGCCATCAACGACCTGCACGGCAACCTGGAGCCCCCGGCGGGGTCGTCCGGCACCATCAACGAGGGGAAGGTCGACCCGGCGACCGGCAAGCCCCTCGGGACCCCCGCCGGTGGCGTCGCCTACCTGGCTACCGCGCTGAACGAGGCCCGCGAGGGCCACAAGAACAGCATCACCGTGGCGGCCGGCGACCTGATCGGCGCCAGCCCGCTGGTCTCCGGCCTGTTCCACGACGAGCCGACCATCGAGGCGCTGAACATGATCGGCCTCGACGTGACCTCGGTGGGCAACCACGAGTTCGACGAGGGCGCGGCCGAGCTGAAGCGCATGCAGAACGGCGGCTGCCACCCGACCGACGGCTGCTACGAGCCGGGCCGCACCTTCGAGGGCGCCGACTTCCCGTACCTGGCGGCCAACGTCACCGACGAGAAGACCGGCAAGCAGCTGCTCAAGCCGTACTGGGTGAAGAACGTCCGGGGCGTCAAGGTCGGCTTCATCGGCGTGACCCTGGAGGGCACCCCGAACATCGTCACCGCCGCCGGCGTCAAGGGCCTCAAGTTCGACAACGAGGTCGCGACGATCAACAAGTACACCGCCGAGCTGAAGCGCCAGGGCGTCAACTCGGTGGTCGCGCTGATCCACGAGGGCGGCCTGCCGGCCAGCAGCGTCTACAACTACGACTGCGGTGCGGGCGGCTCCGGCATCTCCGGCCCGATCGTGGACATCTCCAAGCGCCTCGACCCGGCGGTCGGCGCGATCGTCACCGGCCACACCCACAACTCGTACGCCTGCATGATCCCGGACCCGAACGGCGTGCCCCGCTCGGTCACCAGCGCCGCCTCGTTCGGCCGGCTGTACACCGAGATCAACCTCAAGCTGGACAAGCGCACCGGCACCATCGTCCGCCCGTCGGTGACCGCCGCGAACCACATCGTGCGCCAGACCGACGCGAACAGCGACGTGCTCGACCTGATCAAGCGGTACAGCGCGCTGGCCGCGCCGATCGCCAACCGCCCCGTCGGCTGGATCAGCGCCAACATCGACGGCCGCGGCTCCAACGACATCGAGAAGCCGCTCGGCGACGTGATCGCCGACGCGCAGCTGGCCGGTCTCGCGCCCGCCGACAAGGGCGGCGCGCAGGTCGCCTTCATGAACCCCGGCGGCATCCGCTCGGACCTGGTCTTCACCGCGTCCGGCAGCGAGGGCGACGGCGTGGTGACCTACGGCGAGGCGTTCACCGTCCAGCCGTTCACCAACATGATGCAGGTCAAGACCCTGACCGGCGCCCAGCTGATCCAGGTCCTGCAGCAGCAGGTCTCCGGCTCCAACGCGGCCGCCCCGAAGATCCTGCAGATCTCCTCCAACCTCAGCTACACCCTGGACCAGGGCAAGGCCGGTGCGGACCGCATCGTCCTCGACTCGGTCCGCCTGAACGGCGCCCCGATCGACCCGAACGCCACCTACCGGGTCGCCGCCAACGAGTTCCTGGCCGGCGGCGGCGACGGCTTCCCGGCCTTCGCGGCCGGCACCGACAAGCTCGTCGGCGCCTCCGACCTGGACCTGTTCAACGCGTACCTGAGCAGCCACAGCAGCGCCACCGCCCCGCTGGCCCCGCCGGCCCAGAAGCGGATCACGGTCATCCAGCCGCCCAAGAACGGCTGACGACACACAGGAGTTCACGGAGGGCGGGGCGTCGAAGCGCCCCGCCCTCCGGCGTGCTCAGCGCGGGTCGTCCGGCTGCCCGGGCAGCACCATCACCGCCTGCGTCCCCGGCCTGCCGTCCGACGCGGGGCCGAGCGAGACCTGGCCGCCGGTGTCCCGCACGGTCTGCGCGACGATCGACAACCCCAGCCCGGAGCCCGGGAGTTGGCGGGAGGACGGGGAGCGCCAGAAGCGGTCGAAGACGAACGGCAGCTCATCGGCGGGGATGCCCGGGCCGTGGTCGCGGACCGTCAACCGCCCGCCGCGCAGGCGGACTTCGACGGTGCCGGACGGCGGCGAGTACTTCACCGCGTTGTCCAGCAGGTTGATCACCGCCCGTTCGAGGGCCGCCGGGTCGCCCTGCACGTACCAGGGGTTGACCTCGGCGGCGAAGGTCAGCGCCGGGCCGCGCAGCCGTCCGCGCTCCAGCGCGCGCTCCACCGTCTCGTGGAACGGCACCACGGTGCGCACCGACTCGGGGTTCGGGGTGTCGGGGCGGGAGAGCTGCAGCAGGTCGCCGATCAGCACGGTGAGCTCCTGCATCTGCGCCTTCATGTTGCCCAGCATCCGCGCCCTGGTCTCCGGCGGCAGCGCGCGCCCCTGCTGGTCGGAGCGGATCAGCAGGTCCACGTTGGTGCGCAGCGAGGTGAGCGGGGTGCGCAGTTCGTGGCCGGCGTCGGCGATCAGGCGGGTCTGGCGCTCGCGGGAGTTGGCGAGGGCGGTGGACATCGAGTTGAAGGAGGTGGAGAGGCGGGCGATCTCGTCGCTGCCGTTGACGGGGATGGTGGTGCCGACCTCCTCGGTGCGCGCGATGTGCTCGACGGCGTCGGTCAGCCGGTCGACCGGCCTGAGCGCGGAGCGGGCGACGACCCGGCCGGCGACGCCCGCCCCGATGACGCCGAGGCCGGCCAGGCCGGCCATCAGCAGGGCGAGGCTGTTCAGCGATTCGTGGACGTCCTTCATCGGGGTGGCGGTCAGCATCACCGCCGGCTTGCCGCCCACCGCGACGGGGAGCACCCGGACCATGGCCGACCCGCCGTCGGCGTAGTGGCCCTCCCGGTAGGCCGGGCGGGTGGGGGTGCCGGCCTTGAGGTCGGACAGTACGGTGTCGATGGCCCGGGTCGAGCCGAGCGGGAAGCACACCTGGCGGTCGGCGGTGATCACCTGGATGTCCCACTTGTTCTGGGCCAGGTGGTCGGTCCTGGGCGGCAGCGCGTCCAGGGCCTCCTCGGCGTTGTCGGCGCACTTCCCGAGGATCAGCTCCCGGTTCGGCGTCGGCTTGGGCGCCTCCGCCAGCGCGTTGCGGGCCTGCTGGTAGAGGCTGTCGCGGACCACGAGCCAGCAGGCCACCGCCGCGACCGCGATCGCCACCGCCACCGCGGCGGCCGTGAGCATGGCCAGCCGGCTCCGCAGCGATCTGCTGCGGAACCACCCCGTGAGCCGGCCGATCGGCTTCACGCCGCGGCGCCGCTGGGGACCGTGCGCAGGGCATAGCCGACGCCGCGCACGGTCTGGATGATGCGGGGCATGCCGTTCTGCTCGGTCTTGCGGCGCAGATACATGACGTACACGTCGAGGGAGTTGGAGGACGGCTCGAAGTCGAAGCCCCAGACGGCCTTGAGGATCTGTTCGCGGGTCAGCACCTGGCGCGGGTGGGAGAGGAACATCTCCAGCAGCATGAACTCGGTGCGGGTCAGCTCAATCGGGGTGCCGGCCCGGGTGACCTCGCGGGTGGCGGTGTTCATCCGCAGGTCGGCGAAGGCGAGCACCTCGCCGCCGTCCTCGTCGGCGGCGGTGCGGGCGGCGGCCTCGGCGGCGAGTGCGTTGCGGCGGAGCAGGGCGCGGATCCGGGCGAGGAGCTCGTCGAGTTCGAAGGGCTTGGCGAGGTAGTCGTCGGCGCCGACGTCGAGTCCGGTGACGCGGTCGCCGACGGCGTCCCGGGCGGTGAGCATCAGGACGGGGACGGTGTCGCCGCGCGAGCGCATCCGGCGGACGGCGGTGAGGCCGTCCATGCGCGGCATCATGATGTCGAGCAGGACCAGGTCGGGGTGCTCGCGTTCGACGGAGGCGAGGGCCTCGTAGCCGTCGGTGGCGGTGGTGACCTGGTAGCCCTCGAAGGCGAGGCTGGATTCCAGCGCGTCGCGCAGGGCGGGTTCGTCGTCGACCACGAGGACGCGGGCGCCGCCGCCCGGGGCCTCGGCAGGGGTGCGGTCGTCGGCGGGGGGAGTCATCGGCGCGGGGCCCTTTCTGAGTCCGGTCGGTCGAGGCCATTGTCCGTCGCTCGGGGACGGAACCGGCGGGTGTCAGAGGTTCTGGCCGGCCTGGAGCTGCGGCAGGACCTGCTTGACGCTGTTGATCGGGATGGCGAAGCCGAGCCCGACGCTGCCCGCTTCGGCGGAGGCGCCGGAGCCGGTGTCGGCGCCGCTCGCGGAGTACATGGCCGAGTTGACGCCGATGACCTGGCCGGCGGCGTTGATCAGCGGTCCGCCGGAGTTGCCGGGGTTGAGCGCGGCGTCGGTCTGCAGTGCCTGGTAGGTGGCGGTGTCGGGCCCGGTGGCGCCGGTGGAGCCGCGCAGGCCGGGCAGGTCGGGGAGGCCGAAGCCGCCGTTCGCCCTGGTGGTGCCCTCGTCGACCTGGACGGAGACGGTGCGGTTCTTGGCGGAGACGATGCCGGAGGTGACGGTGCCGGTGAGGCCCTCCGGGTTGCCGATGGCGACCACGGGATCGCCCACGGCCGTCGCGTCGGAGTCGCCGAGCACGGCGGTGGTCAGGCCGCTGACGCCGGACGCGGTGACGACGGCGGTGTCCAGCGACTTGTCGGTGCCGGTGACGGTCGCGGAGGCGCTGCGGCCGTCGTGGAAGGTGACCGTCATCCGGCCGCCGCCGGTCACCGCGCCGGAGACGACGTGGTAGTTGGTGAGGATCCGGCCGTCGCCGGTGAGGACCACGCCGGTGCCGGTCGCGGTGCCGCTGCCGGTCCTGACGGTGATCTGGACGACGGCGGGCGAGAGTGCGGCGGCGATCGCCGAGACGTCGGCGCTGCCGTCGGCGCGCGCCGCCACCGGGCGGGCCGGGGTGCCGCTCGCGGTGGAGGAAGAGCCGTCCCGGTCGTGCGCCAGGACGCCGCCGGTGACGCCGCCGAGCAGGGCCGCCACGGTGGCGACGGCGGTGGCCAGCGCGACGCGGCTCCTCAGCAGGCCCCGGCGGGCGCGGTGGCCCCGGGGCTGCGGCTCGGGCTGCGGCTGGGGCTGCGGGTCGGCCTCGGGGAAAGCGGGGTGCGCGGTGCGGTGCTCGCTCATGGGAACGACGGTCCGCCCGCTTCATGAACGTTCGATGAGAGCGCGGTACGAGTTCCCCCAGAAGCCTGTCAGCTTCTCATAAAGCCTGGTCAGGCGGGCTCGCCGGAGCAGCCGCAGGAGCGCCGCACGACCAGCCGGGACGGGAACTTGCGGACCCGCTCGGTGTCGCTGCCGGGCACCATCAGCGAGTCGTCGAGGACCAGGTCGACGGCGGCCCGGGCCATCGCGTCCCGGTCGGAGGCGACGGTGGTGAGCGGCGGGTCGGCGAACCCGGCCTCCGGGATGTCGTCGAAGCCGGCCACCGCGAGGTCGTCGCCGACCTTCAGGCCGAGCTCGCGGGCGGCCCGCAGCACGCCGATCGCCTGGTCGTCGGTGGAGCAGAAGATCGCGGGCGGCCGCCGGTCGGAGGACAGCAGCTCCAGCGCGACCTGGTAGGCGCCGTAGCGGTGGAACGGGGCGTCGATCAGGTACGGCTCGGTGGGCAGGCCGTGGGCGGTCATGGCGAGTTCCCATCCGGCCACGTGGTCGATGACCGGGTCGCCGGGGGCGGGGGATTCGACCGGGCCGCCGAAACATGCCACGTACGGGTGACCGTGCACTTCGAGCAGGTGACGGACGACCAGTTCGGAGCCGCCGACGTCGTCGGTGACCACGGCGACGTCGTCGATCGCCTCGGGCCGGCGGTGCAGCAGCACCACCTTGGCGCCCTCCATCGCGGCGAACTCCTCGGCGGCGCGCTGCGAGGGGCCCTGGCTGACCAGGATCAGACCGGAGACCCGCATGCCGAGGAAGGCGCGGACGTAGTGCACCTCGCGGTCGTCCACGTAGTCGGAGTTGCCGATCAGCACCAGCTTGCCGCGCTCGGAGGCGGCGCGTTCCACGGCGTGCGCCATCTCCGCGAAGAAGGGCTGCCGGGCGTCGGGGACGACCATGCCGATCAGGTTGGTGCGCCGGGAGGCCATCGCCTGGGCGACGGAGTTCGGGCGGTACCCGAGCTGCTCGATCGCGGCGAGCACCTTCTCCCTGGTGGCCGGGGCGACCGGCCGGGGACCATTGTTGATCACATAGCTGACGACCGCGGTCGAGGTCCCAGCCAGTCGGGCTACATCGTCGCGCGTCACCTTGGCCACGGGGGGAGTCTACGCGGGTCGTTCGGCGCTCCGAGCCGGGGTCGCACCTGGTGGGACGGGGCGCGGCGGCGGGCCCGGCGGGCCGAAAACGGACCGATCCGGGCAAGCCGGGCGAGGTGGCGCCGCCCGGCCCGTCGCCGCCGGATCCGGTCAGCGTTCGCGCCGCGCCGGGGCTCTGGCCGGCTCCGCCCGCTCGCCGCCCTTGTCGGTCCGCTCCGGCACCACGAAGCGGTAGCCGACGTTGCGCACGGTGCCGATCAACTGCTCGTTCTCGACGCCGAGTTTGGCCCGCAGCCGGCGTACATGGACGTCCACGGTGCGGGTGCCGCCGAAGTAGTCGTAGCCCCACACCTCCTGGAGCAGCTGCGCCCGGGTGAACACCCGGCCGGGGTGCTGGGCCAGGTACTTGAGCAGCTCGAACTCCTTGAAGGTGAGGTCGAGGACGCGGCCCTTGAGCTTGGCGGAGTAGGTGGCCTCGTCGACCGACAGGTCGCCGTTGCGGATCTCCATCGGGGAGTCGTCGACGGCGACCTGGAGCCGGCCGAGGGCGAGCCGCAGCCGGGCCTCGACCTCGGCGGGCCCGGCGGTGTCCAGCAGTACGTCGTCGATGCCCCACTCGGCGGTGACGGCGGCCAGGCCGCCCTCGGTGACCACCAGGATCAGCGGGCTGCCGATGCCGGTGGACCGCAGCAGCTGGCACAGGCTGCGGATCTGCGGCAGGTCGCGGCGCCCGTCGACCAGGATCACGTCGGCGCTCGGGGTGTCGATCAGGGCGGACCCCTCGGCGGGGGCCACCCGGACGCTGTGCAGCAGCAGTCCGAGGGCGGGCAGCACCTCGGCGGAGGGTTGCAGGGCGTTGGTCAGCAGGAGCAGTGAACTCATACCCGGCCAGTCCCCTTTCCGGGTCGTCGCGGTGGCGTCCGCCGGGGGGACGGCGGGCGCGGTACAGGGTGGGGGAGCGCCCACAGCCCGGAGGAGGCGGCGGCGGACGGGGCGGCGGCCGGCCGGGGGTCCCGCAACCCCTGGCGTCCCGCTGGTGCCTCGTCCATCGGCGTACCCTCCGCTCTGTCCGCCGACGGCCGGCACGTCGTCGTGCGGCCGGCGGCGGGGTCGGTCCGGCGGCCGGTGCGGGTGGGGCACCGTTCGCAAGAACGTCCTACTGGCGTCCTGAAAGCACAAAAGGACCCGGGGGCGACTCTGCCCGGATCCCTTACGGAATCGAGAATAGCCGACCACCCGCGCGCCCGGGAGTGGCGCGAGCGGCGCACGGGCCCGCGAGGGGCCCGGGAACGGGTGAGGTACGACACCTTGCGCCCCCGTGGCGAGCTGGGAGGTTTGCCCGGCGGCGGGGGCCGGGGGCGATGATGGGGCCTGCACCGGGCCGGCCGCCGCACCGGTCGAGCACCGACGAGAGGGGTTGCCGTGACCGGGACCGCCGATGCCCGTACCGCGCCGAATTCACCTGTGCGGGTGAGCGGGACGGTCCGCTACTGGGCCGCCGCCAAGTCGGCGGCGGGCCGCGCCGAGGAGCCGTACCTGGCCGCGACGCTGGCCGAGGCGCTGGCCGCGGTGCGGGCCGCGCACGCCGGGCGGCCGGAGCTGCTGCGGGTGCTGGGCATGTGCTCGTTCCTGGTGGACGGCGATCCGGTGGGCGCCCGGGACCACGCGGCGGTGCCGCTGAGCGAGGGCGGCACGGTCGAGGTGCTGCCGCCGTTCGCCGGGGGCTGAGCGCGGATGTGTCCGAGTGCCGGGCCGGAACCCGGGCATCCGTGCGATCGTCCTAGGTGTCCGAGACCGGTTCGTCGACGGAACGGCCCGGCCGGACCGTCCAGGGGGAAGCGATGCATGGCGCAGTGAAGCTGCTGATCGGGCTCGGAGTGGTGGGCGGCCTGCTGGTCGCCGCCGACCGGGTGGCCGTCGGGGTCGCGGAGGACCAGGCCGCCGACGCCGCGGTCTCCTCCGGCTGGCTGACCGACAAGCCGGAGGTCGAGATCGGCGACGTCCCCTTCCTGACCAGCGCGGTCGCCGGGGAGCTCGACCAGGTCGACCTCTCCTCGAACGGGATGACGGTCACCGACGGCAAGGAGCGGGTGACGGTGCACTCGTTCAAGGCCAGCCTGTCCCAGGTGAAGTTCACCGACTCCTACCGCGGCGTGACGGTCGGACGCGGCGACGGCCAGGGCGTGGTCGACTACAAGGACCTCGCCAAGTTCATGAAGGGCGGCGGCCTGCTCGGCCTGGAGTACGCCGGCCCCGGCGCGGTGAAGGCCTCGGTGCCCGGCGGCGGGATCACCGGCAAGCTGCACAGCGAGGGCGACGAGGTGGTCGTCGACGACGTCCAACTGACCGGCACCGCCTCGGCGTTGAAGGGCCTGGCGGGCGACCTGCTGAAGCCCCAGCGGTTCCGGCTGACCGGCCTGCCCCGGGGCCTGTCGCTGGCCGAGGCCACCCCGGAGCCGGACGGCGTGCGGCTGCGCTTCACGGTCGCCCCGGGGACCACGCTGGGGCACTGACGCCTGTCCGGTGGGCGAGACACGCTGTCCAGCACCGCCGGGGGAAACCTTCGCAGCACCGGTTCGCCCGGGCCCCGCACGGGGTCCGGGGCCCGGCCGGGCCGACGGGCGCGCACGGGAAAAGCGGTAAATCTCAGTATTCGGTTGATCGAGTCTCATTATTCGACACGATGATGACAGCGCCCCTTCGGAGTCCCTAGCATCGACGACATGAAGCGACAGGCGGACCTCACAAAGCGGCGGGCGGTAGACCACTGCCGCGTGTCGAGCTGCCTGTGTCGAATGCGCTGACCGGGCGGTCCTGACCCAGTCACGGCACGCCCTCCCCCGTTCCGACGCCGCGAACCGGTAGCAGTTCCGCACCGGTGCGTCGGGGACGACGAGCACCTCTCTCACGATTCACCCCCGGCTCTGCCGCACCTCACGCCGTCCCACTATGCGGACAGGTGTGCGGACAACGCGGCCCGGGACCCTCCAGCAGCCTTCCGCCAACCGCCCCCGGATGGAGAAACAGCACATGAGCCGCAGCGACGTTCTGGTCGATGCCGACTGGGTCCAGGCCCACCTGGACGACCCGAAGGTGGTCGTCGTCGAGGTCGACGAAGACACCGCCGCCTACGACAAGAACCACATCCGCAACGCGGTCCGGATCGACTGGAAGAAGGACCTCCAGGACCCGGTCCGCCGCGACTTCATCGACCAGGCCGGCTTCGAGGCGCTGCTGTCCGCCAAGGGCATCGCCAACGACGACACCGTGGTGCTGTACGGCGGCAACAACAACTGGTTCGCCTCCTACGCCTACTGGTACTTCAAGCTGTACGGCCACGGCGACGTCCGCCTGCTGGACGGCGGCCGCAAGAAGTGGGAGCTGGACTCCCGCGAGCTGGTCGTCGAGCAGCCCCAGCGGGCCGCCACCCAGTACACCGCGCAGCCGGCCGACTCCTCGATCCGCGCCTTCCGCGACGACGTGATCAACGCGATCGGCACCCTGAACCTGGTCGACGTCCGCTCGCCCGACGAGTTCTCCGGCAAGCTGCTCGCCCCGGCGCACCTCCCGCAGGAGCAGTCGCAGCGCCCCGGCCACGTGCCGAGCGCGAGGAACATCCCGTGGGCGAAGAACGCCAACGACGACGGCACCTTCAAGAGCGACGACGAGCTGAAGGCGCTCTACGAGGCCGAGGGCGTCGACCTGGCCACCGACACCATCGCCTACTGCCGGATCGGCGAGCGCTCCGCGCTCACCTGGTTCGTCCTGCACGAGCTGCTCGGCCAGGCGAACGTCAAGAACTACGACGGTTCGTGGACCGAGTACGGCAGCCTGGTCGGCGTGCCGATCGAGCTCGGCAACTGAGCCCCGGCTCGCGCGAAGCAAGGAAGAGGGAGAACAGACATGTGCGGTGCGAAGGCCGGCGGCCCGGACCTGGCAGGAGTTGACGTGGCGAACGAGACGATCATCCAGGGTTCGGTGACCCGCAACGAGGAGCCGGTCAACGGCTACGTGCGGCTGCTGGACGAGAACGGCGAGTTCACCGCCGAGGTCCCGACCTCGGCGACCGGGCAGTTCCGGTTCTTCGCCCGCCCGGGCAAGTGGACCCTGCGGGCCCTGGTGCCCGGCGCCACCGTGGACCGCCAGGTGGTCGCCACCCAGGGCGAGTTCACCGAGGTCGCGATCGCGGTCTGACGAGGGCGAGCAGCACGAGGGCCCCGGGCGTCCTTACGACGGCCGGGGCCCTCGGCCTACCCTGGAGGCGTGCAGGCACACCGGCGGCACGTGCGCTACTTCGTGATGATGGGCGTCTGTCTGGGGCTGTTCGTCCTCGCCTGGGGCGTGGTGCGGTTCTTCTCGGTCGGCGCCGCCATCGGCATGTGCGTGGTCGCGATGGTGATACCGCCGCTGGCCGCCGTCCTCGCCAACCGGCGCGACAAGGACGACGACTGGTGGAACGACCCGCGCTGGGACGACCCGCACTGGGAGCGGCGCGGCCACGACCGGGACCGGCCGGACCGCGAGCCCCCCGGCGATCAGTAGACGAGCGCCTTGGCCTCGTCCGCCATCACCTCGGACAGGAACACCTGCGCGCCGGCGATCCGCACGCCCTCGATGACGTCCTCCTGGGCGATGCCCCGGCGGGCGGCGCACTGGGTGCACAGGGTGACGGTGCCGGCGGCGAGGATCGCCTCCAGCAGGTCCGGCAGCGGCGCGGAGTGCGGCAGTTCGAACTCGGCGGCCTTCCCCGGCAGCGCGAACCACGCGGACTCGCCGGTGAGCCAGAGCGACACCGGCACGCCGCTGGCGACCGCGACCGAGGCGACCGTGAAGGCCTGGGAGCAGCGCTCCGGGGCGTCCGCACCGGCGGTGACCTTGATGACCAGCTTCTTCGACATGCCCCAGAGACTACGGCCGCAAGGGTCGCCCGATAGACTCCCGGCCGTAGTGGAAAGCCCCGTTCCTCCGTCGAACCCGCCCCTGGGAGCACACCGTGTCCGGTCTTGAGATCTTCTTCGAAAGTGTCCTGGTTCTGGTGGCCGTGCTGATCACCTGGTTCGCCATCTTCTCCGTGATGAAGCTCTACCAGGGCCAGCGCTGAGCACTGCCGTACGGTTGAGCCGGTAACCGTCCGACGACAGCAGCCAGGACCATGATCGAGATTCCTTCCGACCTCCACCGGGACGTCGTCCCGCTCGCCTTCCTCCTCGGTACCTGGGAGGGCGCGGGCGTGCACGACTTCCCCGGCAGCGAGAAGTGCAACTTCGGCCAGGAGATCGTCTTCCGCCACGACGGACGACCCTTCCTGGAGTTCCGCTCCCGCACCTGGGTGCTGGACGAGCAGGGCGAGAAGATCCGCCCGCTGGAGATGGAGCACGCCTTCTGGCGGGTCACCAGCAACCAGCACGGCACCAGCGGCGAGCGCGAGATCGAGGTCTCCTCGGTGCGCGACGACGGCACCGTGGAGATCTGGTACGGCAAGCTGCACGACGGCAAGCCGCAGATCGACCTGGCCACCGACGCGGTCGCCCGGATCGAGGGCGCGGCCCCCTACAGCGGCGGCAAGCGCCTGTTCGGCCTGGTCAAGGACGAGCTGCTGTGGGTCGGCGAGAAGGCCGCCCCCGAGGTGCCGCTGCGGCCGTACATGTCCGCGCAGCTGAAGAAGGTGCTCAACCCGGCGCAGCTGATCAAGGACGTCAACGACCTCCCGGACGACGGGATCGCGTTCTTCCGCTGAGCACGACCGAGTGGGGGACCGACCCGGCGGTCGGTCCCTACACTGGTCGGCACGACCTCTCAACGGGCAGGGACACCGTGGCGAACACCGACACCACCGACTGGAAGGCCGACCTGCGCGAGCGCGGCTACCGGTTGACCCCGCAGCGCCAGCTGGTGCTGGAGGCCGTCGACGTGCTCGACCACGCCACCCCGGACGAGATCCTGGTGCAGGTCCGCCGCACCGCCAGCGGCGTCAACATCTCCACCGTGTACCGGACGCTGGAGCTCCTGGAGGAGCTCGGACTGGTCTCGCACGCCCACCTCGGCCACGGCGCGCCCACCTACCACCTGGCCGGCCGGCACACCCACCTGCACCTGGTCTGCCGGGACTGCGACCGGGTCACCGAGACCGACACCGCGATTGCCGCGCCGCTGATCGACAGCCTGCGCACCGAGCACGGCTTCGACACCGACCTGAAGCACTTCGCCATCTTCGGCCGCTGCGCCGACTGCACCGCCAAGGCGGAGCACCCGCAGCCGTAGCCCGCGGCGGCGGAGGACCCCGGCCGTGGACCGCAGCCGCCGGTCGTAAGCTGGCCGGTATGAAGAGCCCGCTGCTTGCGCTGCCCGGCGCCGTCGCCGCCGAAGGTCCCGACGAGGGGGTCGCCGCCCACTACGGCGACCTGTTCCGCGAGCAGCGCGAACTGGCCGCCGGACGCGGCTTCGTCGACCTGTCGCACCGCGGCGTGGTCACCGTCACCGGCCCGGACCGGCTGAGCTGGCTGCACCTGCTGCTCACCCAGCACGTCAGCGAACTGCCGCCGCAGCAGGCCACCGAGGCGCTGGTGCTGTCCCCGCACGGGCACGTCGAGCACGCGCTCTACCTGGTCGACGACGGCGCCACCACCTGGATCCACGTCGAGCCCGGCACCGCGCCCGCGCTGGTGGCGTACCTGGAGTCGATGAAGTTCTGGAACCGAGCCGAGGTCGCGGACGCCACCGCCGAGCACGCCGTGGTGTTCCTGCCGGCCGGCTCCACCGCTCCCGCCGGCCGGGCCGCCGCGGTGCGCGAACTCCCCTGGGGCCGCGACCTGTTCGTGCCGCGCGCCGAACTCGCCGACGCCGCCGCCGAGTTCGGCCCGGCCGCGGGCGTGTGGGCGTACGAGGCGCTGCGGATCGAGGGCCACCGGCCGCGGCTGGGCTTCGAGACCGACCACCGCACCATCCCGCACGAGGTGGACTGGCTGGGCAGCGCGGTGCACCTGAACAAGGGCTGCTACCGGGGCCAGGAGACCGTCGCCCGGGTGCACAACCTGGGCCGCCCGCCGCGCCGGCTGGTGTTCCTGCACCTGGACGGCACCGAGGAGAAGCTGCCCGCGCACGGCGCCGAGGTGCGGGTGGAGGGCCAGGAGCGCCCGGTCGGCTTCGTCACCTCCGCGGCCCGCCACCACGAGCTGGGCCCGGTGGCGCTGGCCCTGGTCAAGCGCAACACCCCCGTCGACGCGGTGCTGCTGGCCGACGGCGTCCCCGGCAGCCAGGACGTGATCGTCCCGGCCTGACGCCGCTCAGACCTCCAGCAGGACGGTGAACGGCCCGTCGTTCACCAGCGCGACCTTCATGTCGGCGCCGAACCGCCCGGTCTCCACCTTCGCGCCCAGCGCGCGGAGTTCGGCCACCACGGCGTCCACCAGCGGCTCGGCGACCGGGCCGGGGGCGGCGGCGTTCCAGGTGGGGCGGCGGCCCTTGCGGGCGTCGCCGTACAGGGTGAACTGGCTGATCACCAGCAGCGGGGCGCCCAGCTCCGAGCAGGACTGCTCGGGGCTGCCCGGGAACAGCCGCAGCGTCCAGAGCTTGCGGGCCAGTTGGGCGGCCTGCGCCGGGGTGTCCTGGTGGGTCGCGCCGACCAGGACGCACAGGCCCGGCCCCTCGATCGCGCCGACCGTCTCGCCGTCCACCGTCACGGCCGCCTCGGCGACCCGCTGCACCACTGCTCGCATGCCGCCCATTGTGCCCGCACCCCCGCCGGGGGAGCGCGCGCCCTCGGGTTGCACGCCGGGGTCGCACATGGTGCGCCCCGATCGGTGCAGGTGAGCCCATGGCGCGGATTCTTCGTACTAGCCAGGGGTGTTCGCCAGGGGGCCGTTCGGGTACTCGGGCGTGCGGGGCCGGGCCCCGGGGTGGCACGCTGTCCGACGGCCCGGGGCCATCCGGGCCCCGAGTGGGCGTCCGCCGTCCCGGCGAACCGCGTCACCCGCACGAGTGGCACCGCCCGCCGGGGGAACCCTGAGGACGGGCGGTCCCGCGATCGGCGGGCACAGGTACTACGGCAGGTGGTCGGATTGATGGACGTGAGCGCGGTCGACGAACTGGCCGGCCTGGCCCTGGAGCAACTGCGGGTGCTGCGCCGGGACGCCCTGGAGCAGGAGGCCGACCTGTCGTACCTGCGCCGCCTGCTGCACGGTCGGATGGACATCCTGCGGGCCGAACTCCAGCGCCGGGAGATCCCGCTGGCCGGCGCCATCGAGGCGCAGTGCGCGCTGCTCGACCGGCTGCCCGCGATCCTCGCGGACGCCCCGTCCGCCACCCCCCGCCCGGCCCGGCACCTGACCCTCGGCCCGCCGCGCGGCGAGCGCTACCGGCTGGAGGCGGACGCCCTGATGGGCGACGTCCAACTGGCCGACCTCGGCGCCCACGCCACCGCCGACCTGCTGGCCGCCGTGGAGCGGCTGGCCGAGCACGAGCGCGAGGTGTCCGGCCGCCGCCAGGCGCTGCAGCGCACCGCCGACGACTGCGGCGCGGAAATCACCCGCAGGTACCGTGAGGGGGAGGCCCGGGTCGAGGACCTGCTCGGCGGCAGCTGAGCGGGCGCAGCGCGGTCGGGGCCGCAGTACCCACCCTCACCGCATTCCTGGAGACCACCCGTGTCGCAGTCCGCCCTGCCCGCCCTCGCCGAGGTCATACGCTCCGGCTTCACCGAGGGCCGCCACCGCGGTTCGCTGGTCCTGCTCGACGCCGACGGCACCGTCGCGTACACCCTGGGCGACCCCGAACAGCCGGTCTACCCGCGCTCCACCGCCAAGCCCTTCCAGGCCGTGGCCACCCTGCGGGCCGGCCTGGCCCTGCACGGCGAACAGCTCGCGCTGGCCGCCTCCAGCCACTCCGCCGAGCCCTTCCACCGCGCCGGGGTGCGCCGCATCCTGGCCGACGCGGGCCTCACCGAGGCCGCCCTGCGCACCCCCGCCGACCTGCCGCTGGACGAGGTCGAGGCGGAGGAGCTGCTGCGCTCCGGCGGCGAGCGGGCGCCGATCCTGATGGACTGCTCCGGCAAGCACGCCGGCTGGCTGGCCGCCTGCGCCGCCAACGGCTGGGACCTGGCGGGCTACCTCGACCCCGAGCACCCGATCCAGCGCCTGGCCCGCACTGCGCTGGAGGAGGCCACCGGCGAGCGGGCCGCGCACACCGGCACCGACGGCTGCGGAGCCCCGCTGCTGGCCGTCTCGCTGACCGGCCTGGCCCGCGGCTACCGCGCCCTGCTGCTGGCCGAACCGGGCACCGAGCCGCGCCGGGTCGCCGACGCCATGCGCGCCCACCCCGAGTACGTGGCCGGCACCCGCCGGGCCGACACCTGGCTGATGCGGGCGGTGCCCGGCGCGCTGTCCAAGATGGGCGCCGAGGCCGTGCAGGTGGTCGCGCTGGCCGACGGCCGGGCCCTCGCCTTCAAGATCGAGGACGGCGCGGAGCGCGCCCGCGGCCCGGTGCTGGCCGCCGCGCTGCGCCGGCTGGGCGTCCAGGACCCGGTGCTGGACCGGATCGCGGCCGCCCCGCTGCACGGTGGCGGCCAGGTGGTCGGCGAGGTCCGCGCGGCGTTCTGACGTCCCGTCGGGTGAAGCCCGGATGCCCGACCCGGCCCGCTGGTGCACCGTGGACGGCGGGGGAGCGCCCGCCACCGCCGCACAGGGAGTACTGCATGTCCGACCACACCTACCGGGTCACCGAGATCGTCGGCTCCTCGCACGAGGGCGTGGACGCCGCCATCCGCAACGGCATCGCCCGCGCCGACCGCACCCTGCGCCACCTGGACTGGTTCGAGGTGATCCAGGTCCGCGGCCACATCGAGGACGGGGCGGTCAAGCACTTCCAGGTCGGCCTGAAGGTCGGCTTCCGGCTCGACGACAACGACGGCTGAGCACCGCCGCAGCACGCGCGAGGGGCGGGAGTCCGAAGTGGACTCCCGCCCCTCGCAAGGGTGTTGAGGGCCGCCCCGGAGGGCGTCACGGCTCAGTGGCCGCCCTGCTCCTCAAGGCGCTTGATCGAGGCGGTGATCTCCGCCTCGGCCTCGGCGCGGCCGACCCAGTCGGCGCCCTGGACGGACTTGCCGGGCTCCAGGTCCTTGTAGACCTCGAAGAAGTGCTGGATCTCCAGGCGGTCGAACTCCGACACGTCCTGCAGGTCCTGCAGGTGCGACCAGCGCGGGTCGGTCGCCGGGACGCACAGCAGCTTGTCGTCGCCGCCGGCCTCGTCGGTCATGTGGAACATGCCGATGGCGCGGCACTTGATCAGGCAGCCGGGGAAGGTCGGCTCGTCCAGGATGACCAGCGCGTCCAGCGGGTCGCCGTCGTCCGCGAGGGTGCCCTCGACGTAGCCGTAGTCGGCCGGGTAGCGGGTCGAGGTGAAGAGCATGCGGTCCAGGCGGAGGCGACCGGTCTCATGGTCGACCTCGTACTTGTTGCGCGAGCCCTTCGGGATCTCGATCAGGACGTCGAACTCCAACGGTTCCTCCAAGGTTGGGACTGACAGAATCCAAGTGTCTCCTACGGCAGGGGGTGCTCGGGAAAGGGGCCGGTCGGTGAGATCAGGGGCTGGGGCGGGACGCGGGCGCAGGACGTTGCTCGCCGGGGTGCTGGGGGCGGCGCTGGCCGCGGGGGCGCTGACCGCCGCCGATCCGGCGCCGGCCCAACCCTCGCCGGGCGCCGGCCGCTCGGACGGGCACGGCAGGGGCGCCGAGGACGGCCGCCACCAGGGCGGCGGCGACCCGCAGGGCGGCCGGGGCCGCGGCGAGGGGCACGGCGACCGGCACCGCGCGGTCCCCGTCAAGGGCCCGGTGCTCGACGCCGGCGAGGGCCGCGCCCCGACCGGCGACGGCCTGCGCGGCGCGCTCGGCGCCACCGTCCAGGACCGGGCACTGGGCACCCTGAACTTCGCGGTCGCCGACGCCGCCACCGGCGAGCTGCTGTTCGGCGACCGGGAGAACACCCCGGCCACGCCCGCCTCCACCACCAAGCTCGCCACCGCCGTCGCCGCGCTGGCCCTGCTGCCGGCCGGCCACCGGATCGCCACCACCGTCGTGCGGGGCGCCGCCCCCGGCGAGATCACCCTGGTCGGCGGCGGCGACCCCACCCTGACGGCGCTGCCCCGCGACCAGGTCCGGATCGGCGGCGCCCCCGTCGACGCGGACAGCGCGCCCGCCTCGCTGACCGACCTGGCCCGCCGCACCGCCGCCGCGCTGAAGGCCGCCGGCACCACCGGCGTCCGGCTCTCCTACGACACCTCGCTGTACAGCGGCCCCGTGCTGCACAAGGAGCACGACGGGACGAACATCGCCGCCGTCACCCCGCTGATGGTCGACGAGGGCCGGGTCGACCCGCGCTCCGCCGCCGAGGCCCCGGACCGGGTGCCCGACCCCGCCGGGCAGGCCGCCGAGGCCTTCGCCGGCCTGCTCGCGGCCGAGGGCATCACCGTCCAGGGCCGCCCCGGCCGGGCCACCGCCCCCGCCGGGGCCGGCGAGCTGGCCCGGGTGCAGTCGCCGGAGATCGGACGGCTGGTGGAGCGGATGCTGACCACCTCCGACAACCAGCTCGCCGAGGCCGTCGCCCGGCAGGCCGCGATCGCCGCCGGGCAGCCGGCCGGCTTCGAGGGCGCCGCGAGCGCCGTCACCGCCGAACTCGGCAAGCTGGGCGTGCCGCTGACGGGCGTGGTGCTCACCGACGGCAGCGGCCTGGCGCACGCCAACCTGATCCCGCCGGTCACCCTGGTGAAGCTGCTCGCCGAGGCCGCCTCCCCGCGCCACCCGGAGCTGCGCCCGGTGCTCACCGGCCTGCCCGTCGCCGGCTTCACCGGCACCCTGGCCGGCCGGTTCGGCGCCAAGTCCGGGGCGGGCGGCGCGGCCGGCGTCGTGCGCGCCAAGACCGGCAGCCTGCAGGGCGTCAACACGCTGGCCGGCACCGTGCTGGACGCCGACGGCCGGGTGCTGGCCTTCGCGCTGATGACCCGCACCGACGCCGACCCGGCCACCGCCCGCGCCGCCGTCGACCGGATCGTCGCGAAGATCGCCGCCTGCGGCTGCTGACCGCCCGTCGGCCCGCTGAACACCCGTCAACCGGCCGGGGCTCCTGTCTCCCGCCGAGCGGGGGCGAGCACGTACCGTGAGGGCATGACGAGCGCGAACAGCGGTGCGGAGATGGTCGACTGGGATCTCGCGGTGGCGACCGCCGTGCGCCTGGCCCGGCCCGGGCCCCGGGTCGGCCGGGAGGAGGCCCGCACGGTGGTCGCCGAGCTGCGCCGGCACGCCGCCGAGGCCGAGCGGCACGTGCGCGAGTTCACCCGGATGGGGACGGACGAGGACACCCCCGGCACCCCCGTGCTGGTGGTCGACCGGCCCGGCTGGGTGCGCGCCAACGTGGCGGGCTTCCGCACCGTGGTCCGCCCGCTGACGGACCGGCTGGCGGCCCGCCGCCCGGACGGCCCGGCCGCCGCCGCGGCCGGCTCGGTGGGCGCCAAGGCCACCGGCGTGGAGGTCGGCGCGGTGCTGGCGTTCCTGTCGGGGAAGGTGCTCGGCCAGTACGAGACCTTCGCCCCCGCCGCGCTGCCGACCGCCCCGGACAGCCCCGAGGGCCTGTTCGACCAGCCGCGCCGGGGCCTGGCGACGCCGCCCGGCCGGCTGCTGCTGGTGGCGCCGAACATCGTCCAGGTGGAGCGCGAACTCGACGTCGCCCCGCACGACTTCCGGCTCTGGGTGTGCCTGCACGAGGAGACCCACCGCACCCAGTTCACCGCCGTCCCCTGGCTGCGCGACCACATCCAGTCCGAGGTGCAGGAGTTCCTCGCGCAGACCGACGTCGACCCCTCGGCGCTGCTGGACCGCCTGCGCGAGGCCTTCGGCGGCCTGCCCGGCTTCGGCGGCCGGGGCAACGGATCGGGCCCGGGCAGCCTCACCGACCTGGTGCAGACGCCCGCCCAGCGGGAGATCCTGGCCCGGCTGACCGCCGTGATGTCACTGCTGGAGGGCCACGCCGACGTGGTGATGGACGGCGTCGGCCCGGCCGTGGTGCCCTCGGTCGCGGAGATCCGGGAGAAGTTTCAGCGCCGCCGCGACCGCGGCAGCGGCCGCCTCGACCTGGTGCTGCGCCGCCTGCTCGGCATGGACGCCAAGCTGCGCCAGTACCAGGACGGCGCGGTGTTCGTCCGGGGCGTGGTGGAGCGGGCCGGGATGGACGGCTTCAACCGGGTGTGGACCTCGCCGAACACGCTGCCCACCAAGGACGAGATCCACGACCCGGCGTCCTGGGTGGCCCGGGTGGTCGGCTGAACGGGGCCCCGGGGTGGTCCGCCGCGGCCCCGGGTGGACGATCACTCGGGCGAGTCGTACACCTGGCGGCAGACGTAACGTTTCTCCATTCACCCGTACGTGGGACCGTGGATCCGCCGTTGGCGCGGGTGGCGTGGGCGGTGGCCTGATTCTGCGACCATCTGTGAGCGCCTGGTGACCGAGAGCTGACAGGCGGTCCCGTACCCCCTCCGCCAAGGAGTGCCAACCATGGGCCCACACCCCGCTGTCGCGGCGATACGCCTCGCCGTCCGCCGTACCCTCGCCGAGCTCGCCGCCGAGGCGGGCGTCGGCCCGGCCGAGCCGGTGCGCGCCGCCCGCACCGCGCCCCCGGCGCAGCCCGCCCCGCTGCCCGCGCTGGCCGCCACCGCCACGGTGCCCGGCACGCTGATCGGCAACGCCCGCCGCCACCCCTCCGGCCTGCCCCGCACCCCGGCCGCCCCCGGCTCCCCGCTGGTGCTGGTCGCGGTCTCCGGCGGCGCCGACTCGATGGCCCTGGCCACCGCCACCGCCTTCGAGGCCCCCAAACTCGGCCTGCGGGTCGGCGCCGTCACCGTCGACCACGGCCTGCAGGACGGCTCCGCCGAACGCGCCGAACAGGTCGCCGTCCGACTGCGCGAACTGGGCCTGGACCCGGTGGAGGCGGTCGCCGTGCGGGTCGGCCGCGAGGGCGGCCCGGAGAACGCCGCCCGGGAGGCCCGCTACGCCGCGCTGGACTCCGCCGCCGAACGCCACGGCGCACTCGCCGTCCTGCTCGGCCACACCCGCGACGACCAGGCGGAGACGGTGCTGCTGGGCCTGGCCCGCGGCTCCGGCGCCCGCTCGCTGGCCGGGATGCCGGCCCAGAAGGGCCGCTACCGCCGCCCGCTGCTGGAGCTCGACCGGGCCGCCACCCGGCAGGCCTGCACCGCCCAGTCCATCCCGGTCTGGGACGACCCGCACAACGCGGACCCGGCCTACACCCGCTCCCGGGTGCGGCACGAGGTGCTGCCGGTGCTGGAGAAGCACCTCGGCGGCGGCGTGGTGGAGGCGCTGGCCCGCACCGCCCGGCTGTTCCGGGACGACGCCGACGCCCTGGACCAGTGGGCCGCCCTCGCCGAGCGCGACCTGCGCGCCGCCGACGGGGCGCTCGACGCGGGCAAGCTCTCCGAACTGCCCCCCGCGGTGCGCCGGCGGGTGCTGCGCCGCGCCGCCCTGCGCGCGGGCTGCCCGGCCGGAGACCTGTTCGCCCGCCACCTGGAAACCGTGGACTCGCTGGTCACCGGCTGGCGCGGCCAGGGCCCCCTGCACCTACCCGGGGGCGTCGAAGCCGTGCGCCGGTGTGGCACGCTGGTGTTTCGGCGGCAGGGCGACTGAACACGAACCAGTCGCACCGCCGCCGCCGAACCCAGACCCCGAACGTTTGAGGACGTATCCCCGGTGGACCAGAACGACATGGGCGCAGACCTCGCGAAGGTGCTCATCAGCAAGGACGAGATCGACGCCAAGCTGGTGGAGCTGGCCGCGCGGATCGACCAGGACTACGCCGGGAAGGACCTCCTGCTGGTCGGCGTCCTCAAGGGCGCCGTGATGGTGATGGCGGACCTGGCCCGGGCCCTGCACAGCCAGGTGACCATGGACTGGATGGCGGTCTCCTCCTACGGCATGGGCACCAAGTCCTCGGGCGTGGTGCGCATCCTGAAGGACCTGGACACCGACATCGCCGGCCGGGACGTCCTGATCGTCGAGGACATCATCGACTCCGGTCTGACGCTGTCCTGGCTGCTCGGCAACCTCGGTTCGCGCGGCCCGGCCTCGCTCAAGGTCTGCACCCTGCTGCGCAAGCCGGACGCCGCCAAGGTGGAGATCGACGTCGAGTACGTCGGCTTCGACATCCCCAACGAGTTCGTGGTCGGCTACGGCCTGGACTACGCGGAGAAGCTGCGCAACCTGCCGTTCATCGGCACCCTGGCCCCGCACGTCTACGGGGGCTGAACCGATCGGGCGACCGGTGGGAACAGTGCCCTGTTCCCACCCGTTGTGCGGGGGTAGGAAAATAGGTCGCACCGTGGTGTGATCCCGTCGTGAGCGGGACCCGCTGCGGTACGGTCCAATCAAACGCTCGTCTTACGAGCACATATCGGATGCGCCGCGGCCCACGGCCGACCAGCGCCCGTTGAATGGCAGGAGGGACGGGGCGGTGACGCCCCGCATGGATGGACGTCAAGCGATACTTCCGTGCGCCGATCATGTGGGTCGTGCTGGCCGCCCTCGCCGTGTTCGCGTTGATGGAGCTCGTCTCGGACTCGAGCGGCTACAAGACGGCGGACACCGGTCAGATCATCAGCGCGATCGACAACAATCAGGTGAAGTCGGCGCAGCTCACCACCGGTGACTCGAACCTCATCAAGATCCAGCTGCAGGACAACCAGAAGCTGAAGCCGGGCGCCAACGGCAAGTCGCCGTCCGGCAGCCGCTTCCAGGCGTCCTACACCGGCGACCAGCAGGCCGCCGACCTGGCCAAGAACCTCCAGACCAAGTTCGCCGGCGGGCAGATCCCCGACGGCTACACGGTCAGCCCCGAGAAGCAGTCGACCTTCGTCAGCCTGCTCTTCTCGATGCTGCCGATCGTGATCATCGTCGTGGTCTTCCTGTTCCTGATGAATCAGATGCAGGGCGGCGGCTCCCGGGTCATGCAGTTCGGCAAGTCCAAGGCCAAGCTGCTCACCAAGGACACCCCGAAGACCACCTTCGCGGACGTCGCGGGCGCGGACGAGGCGGTCGAGGAGCTCCACGAGATCAAGGAGTTCCTGCAGGAGCCGGCCAAGTTCCAGGCGGTCGGCGCCAAGATCCCCAAGGGCGTGCTGCTGTACGGCCCGCCCGGCACCGGCAAGACGCTGCTGGCCCGCGCGGTCGCCGGCGAGGCCGGCGTCCCGTTCTACTCGATCTCCGGCTCCGACTTCGTCGAGATGTTCGTCGGCGTCGGCGCCAGCCGCGTCCGCGACCTGTTCGAGCAGGCCAAGGCGAACGCCCCGGCGATCATCTTCGTCGACGAGATCGACGCCGTCGGCCGGCACCGCGGTGCGGGCCTCGGCGGCGGCCACGACGAGCGCGAGCAGACCCTCAACCAGCTGCTGGTCGAGATGGACGGCTTCGACGTCAAGGGCGGCGTCATCCTGATCGCCGCCACCAACCGCCCCGACATCCTGGACCCGGCGCTGCTGCGCCCCGGCCGCTTCGACCGGCAGATCGCCGTCGACCGCCCGGACCTCCAGGGCCGACTGGACATCCTCAAGGTGCACCAGAAGGGCAAGCCGATCGCGCCGGACGTCGACCTGTCGGCCGTCGCCAAGCGCACCCCCGGCTTCACCGGCGCCGACCTGTCGAACGTGCTGAACGAGGCGGCGCTGCTCACCGCCCGCTCGGACCTCAAGCTGATCGACAACAACGTGCTGGACGAGGCGATCGACCGCGTCGTGGCCGGTCCGCAGAAGCGTTCGCGGATCATGTCCGACAAGGAGAAGAAGATCACCGCGTACCACGAGGGCGGTCACGCCCTGGTCGCGGCGGCCTGCAACTACTCCGACCCGGTGCACAAGATCACCATCCTGTCCCGGGGCCGCGCGCTCGGCTACACCATGGTGCTGCCGGACGAGGACAAGTACTCGACCACCCGCAACGAGATGCTCGACCAGCTCGCCTACATGCTGGGCGGCCGGGCGGCGGAGGAACTGGTCTTCCACGACCCGACCACCGGCGCCTCGAACGACATCGAGAAGGCCACCGCCACCGCGCGGGCCATGGTCACCCAGTACGGCATGAGCGAGCGCCTGGGTGCGATCAAGTTCGGCTCCTCCGACTCCGAGCCCTTCCTGGGCCGTGAGATGGCCCACCAGCGCGACTACTCCGAGGAGGTTGCCGGGCTGGTGGACGAGGAGGTCAAGAAGCTGATCGAGACCGCGCACAACGAGGCCTGGGAGATCCTGGTCGAGAACCGCGACGTGCTCGACAACCTGGTCCTCGAACTGCTGGAGAAGGAGACGCTGAACAAGGAGCAGATCGCCGAGGTCTTCGCTCCGGTCATCAAGCGTCCCCCGCGTCCGGCGTGGACCGGCTCGGCCCGCCGCACCCCGTCCACCCGGCCGCCGGTGCAGTCGCCGAAGGAGCTGGCGCTGACCAACGGCGCCGTCACCGGCTCCGAGGGCCCGGTGGACACCGTGAAGCTCCCGCCGGCCGACGGCGGCCAGGTCGAGAGCTGATCGACCGAGCACCTGTTCGGAATGGATGCCGCGTTTCCCGGGTTTGTACCCTGGAGGCGCGGCATTCGTGCTGCACGGACACCGTTTCCCTTTGAGAGCAGCGAGGCACGCATGATCGATCCGGTGACGCTCGACGGTCAGTCCCCTGTCGGTGAGTTCGACCAGAAGCGGGCCGAGAACGCCGTCCGCGAGCTGCTCATCGCCGTCGGTGAGGACCCGGACCGCGAGGGCCTGCTGGAGACCCCGGCCCGGGTCGCGCGCGCCTACCGGGAGATATTCGCCGGCCTGTGGCAGCAGCCCGAGGACGTCCTCACCACCACCTTCGACCTCGGTCACGACGAGATGGTGCTGGTCAAGGACATCGAGGTGTACTCCACCTGCGAGCACCACCTGGTGCCGTTCCGCGGCGTCGCGCACGTCGGCTACATCCCCGCCACGACCGGCAAGATCACCGGCCTGTCCAAGCTGGCCCGGCTGGTCGACGTGTACGCCCGCCGCCCGCAGGTGCAGGAGCGGCTGACCAGCCAGGTCGCGGACGCCCTGATGAAGATCCTGGAGCCGCGCGGCGCCATCGTGGTGATCGAGTGCGAGCACATGTGCATGTCGATGCGCGGCATCCGCAAGCCCGGCGCGACCACCGTCACCTCCGCGGTGCGCGGCCAGCTGCGCGACCCCGCCACCCGGGCCGAGGCGATGAGCCTGATCATTGGGCGATAAGGGCAGCATCGGGCGGTAGTGGGGGAGCCTCCCGTCAGGGCCGCGGTTCGCGGTCCTGCGGGGGAGCGAGGTGGTCGCTGAGCCACTCCAGGGTGGCCGGCAGTTCGCGGCGCCAGGTCTCGAAGGTGTGGCCGCCGTCCGGCAGCAGCAGCGAGTCCACCAGGAACTCGGGGTGGTCGTCGGAAGCCTGTTTGGCGGCGCTGAGGAACTTCTCGGTCGCGGGGTAGTCGTCCTCGGCGTGGGTGGAGACCACCAGCAGGGCCGCGTTCGGCGCGGGCAGGTTCTTGAGCCGCCAGTTCAGGTCGGACTTCTGGGCGGCGTCCCCGTCGCCCTTGAACAGGTCGCCGTCGGTCCAGCGGTCGTTGGGCACCGTGTAGTCCGGGTGCATCCCGGCCGCGTTCCGGTAGACGTCAGGGTGGCGCATCGCCAGCCGCAGCGCGCAGGATCCGCCGGTGGAGTAGCCGAAGACGCCCCAGGACTCCGCCGTGCGGCCCAGGCGGTAGGCGGAGCGCAGCGCGGCCGGCAGGTCCTTGACGAACCAGGTCTCGGTCTTCGGGCCGCCGGGGACGTCCACGCACTCGGTGTCGCGCGGCGGGGTGACGGTGGGGCGGGCCATCACGATCACGGTGGGGGCCATCATGCCGGTGCGCTGGAGTTCGGCGGCGGTCTGCGGCAGCTGGAGGCTCTCGATCAGGTGCAGCGTCGGGCCGGGGTAGCCGGCCAGGGCGACCAGGACCGGGAAGTGGTCGCGGTTGTAGCGGGGGTTGAAGTACTCAGGTGGCAGATAGATGAACATCTGATCGGACAGGCCCGAATCGGGGCCCGTCACCTGCACCGAATCGACCCGCCCGACCTCTTCGGGCGGCCCCGGCGGTAGCACGTCCTTGACCGTCTCCAGCCCGCCCTCGGTGGTCGGCTGCACCAGCTTGTCGCCCTCCGGGACGGCGCCGGGGGCGCGCCCCGAGGTGAGCGACAGGGGGGCGCCCGAGCCGGGGCGCAGCAGGTCGTTCCAGGAGGTGTAGAAGCCGTACGCGTTGTTCACCGACAGCAGCAGTACGGACAGCACCGACACCTGAGTGACGGT
Organism: Kitasatospora sp. NPDC004531; assembly: GCF_053602195.1. Taxonomy (NCBI): domain Bacteria; kingdom Bacillati; phylum Actinomycetota; class Actinomycetes; order Kitasatosporales; family Streptomycetaceae; genus Kitasatospora; species Kitasatospora sp. NPDC004531. The sequence continues at coordinate 49,164 of NZ_JBSGDD010000042.1, forward strand.
CAGCAGGCCCAGTCGTCCCAGCATCGGCAGCGGGCGCTGCTGCGACAGGCGCGGCCACAGCCAGAGGGTCGCGACCAGGGCCGCCGCACCCACCACGATCAGCACCCACACCAGTGTCCCGCTGGTCAGCTCCATGCCTTCCGGTCCTCCTCGACTCCCGCTCGGTCAACGTGGTCTGACGGTCCGTCGGGTGCGAGTGGGGGTAGTCTGACCGCGCGTCGGAAACCAGTACGAACGGATGACTGCGCGAACGGGAACCGTCGCCCTAGAATGCGGCGTCCACGGGTTGGAATCGCGCCGAACCGCCGTGCCGGCGGCCATGGGTGCGGCATCGGTGGTACCCGCCGCGTCGCCCGGTCCGGCGAGTGCAGCCGTTCGAGCCGAGCCCCGCCCGGGTCGTCGCGTCCGTCCGGTGGAACCCCTCTTGACGTGCGGATTGCCAGAAAAAGGAACAGTCATGAAGGTTCATCACAACCCGGCTCCCGGGGTGCGCGAGCAGCGCCCGGGTGCCTCTAGGCTGGGTTCTCATGAGCGCTCCCGTGTCCGCTGAGACGACGACCGACCACCCCCGCCGGCGGGGGCTGCAGGCGCTCCGGTCGCAGGCGTCCGCCGTGCCCCGGCGGTGGCTGCCGGGCGTGGTCGGGTACGCGTGCCTGGCGATCGGCCTGATCGACATCGTCTGCGCGATCTTCCCGCGCTTCCGGTACACCCGGATGCACCTGTGGGCCGGTCAGCTCCCCGGCGGCACCACCACGCTGGCCGCCGCCGGCACCCTGATGGTCGGCATGCTGCTGGTGCTGCTCGCGCACGCGCTGCGCCGCCGCAAGCGGCGCGCCTGGCGGGCCGTGTGCGTCCTGCTGCCCATCGGCGCCGCGCTGCACCTGCTGCGCTGGCACCAGTTCGGGCAGGCCGCGATCTCGCTGGCGCTGCTCGTGGTGATGCTGATCCACCAGCGCGAGTTCTACGCCAAGGCCGACCCGCGCACCCGCTGGCGCGCGGTGCTCAACTTCGTCGTGCTCGGCGCCGTCTCGGTCGGGCTCGGCCTGGTCATCGTCTCCGTCCGGTGGAAGGCCGAGATCGGCGACCCGTCGCTGTTCCAGCGGCTGGAGCACGTCGGCTACGGCCTGTTCGGCTTCGAGGGCCCGATCCACTACACCAGCGACCGGATCAGCGACCTGGTCGGCTACTCGCTCGGCGCGCTCGGCCTGGTCACCGCCCTCACCACCGCGTACCTGGCGCTGCGCCCCGAGAAGCCCGAACCCGAGCTCACCCCCGAGGACGAGCTCAAGGTCCGCGAACTGCTCGCCCGGCACGGCCGGCGCGACTCGCTCGGCTACTTCGCGCTGCGCCGCGACAAGAGCGTGCTGTTCTCGCCGACCGGCAAGGCCGCGATCTCCTACCGGGTGGTCTCCGGCGTGATGCTCGCCTCCGGTGACCCGGTCGGCGACGTTGAGGCCTGGCCCGGCGCGATCAAGGTCTTCATGGCCACCGCCCGCGAACACGCCTGGGCGCCCGCCGTCATGGGCTGCTCGGAGGTCGGCGGCGAGGTCTGGACCCGTGAGGCGAACCTCGACGCGCTGGAGCTCGGCGACGAGGCCATCGTCGACACCTCCACCTTCTCGCTCTCCGGCCGCGCCATGCGCAACGTCCGCCAGATGGTCAAGCGGATCGAGCGCAACGGCTACTCCTGCAAGGTGCGCCGGGTCGGCGACCTCAGCCTGGAGGAGAAGCGCCAGATCGCCGAGGCCGCGGCCCGCTGGCGCGGCACCGACACCGAGCGCGGCTTCTCGATGGCCCTCGGCCGCTTCGGCGACGTCGGCGACGACGAGTGCGTGGTCGTCACCGCCCACAAGGCGCCCGAGGAGGGCGAGGCCGGGGACGACCTGAAGGCGGTGCTGCACTTCGTCCCGTGGGGCGAGGACGGCATCTCGCTGGAGCTGATGCGCCGCGACCGGGAGGCCGACCCCGGCCTCAACGAACTGCTGATCGTCGCCGCCCTCCAGGAGGTCGGGGCGATGGGCATCCGGCGGGTCTCGCTCAACTTCGCGATGTTCCGCTCGGCGCTCGCCCGCGGCGAGAGGATCGGTGCGGGCCCGGTGCTGCGGGCCTGGCGCGGGCTGCTGGTGTTCCTGTCGCGGTGGTTCCAGATCGAGTCGCTGTACAAGTTCAACGCGAAGTTCCAGCCCACCTGGGAGCCGCGGTTCCTGGTCTACCAGCACACCCGCGACCTCCCGCGGATCGGCTTCGCCGCGATGCAGGCGGAGGCGTTCATCACGCTGGGCATGCCGCGGTTCGGGCGCAAGCGGCAGCGGCAGGGGCTCATGCCGGAGGCTCCGGCTCAGCTCGGCAGGGCGGCGTAGGGGGCACAAGGGGCACAGCCGGGGCGCGGGGGACTGCGCGAGCGAGGAGTGCACGTCAGCTGGGGCGCGATCAAGTGCAGGTCATTGTCTTGCGTCGCGATCTTGCGGATGGGTGCCTTCCGATTCGCGCAGTTCTCCCCCAGCCCTAGCGGGCCGGGAGGTACCCCCACGCGCCCCTGTCTTCGCACCCGCCAGCTCTCCTTCCTGCTGCGTCGATAATGGGGCGTATGAGCGAAAACCTCCCTGGCCTGCCCGTCCTCGACCGTTGTGCGGTGATGGGGGTGGTGAACGTCACGCCGGATTCGTTCTCGGACGGGGGGATGTGGCTGGATCCGGCGAAGGCGATTTCGCACGGGCTGGAGCTGGTGGCGCAGGGGGCGGACCTGGTCGATGTGGGTGGGGAGTCGACGCGGCCGGGGGCGGCGCGGGTGACGGAGGAGGAGGAGCTGCGCCGGGTGGTGCCGGTGGTGACGGAGCTGGCCCGGGCGGGGGTGGTGGTGTCGGTGGACACCATGCGGGCGGCGGTCGCGCGGGAGGCGGTGCGGGCGGGGGCGAAGATCGTCAACGACGTGTCCGGAGGACTCGCGGACGCGGGGATGGCGCAGGTGGTCGCCGAGACCGGCGCGCCGTTCGTGGTGATGCACTGGCGCGGGCAGTCGGCGGACATGTACGCGCAGGCGGTGTACGGGGACGTGGTCGCGGACGTGGTGCGGGAGCTGTCCGACCGGGTGGAGGAGCTGCTCGCGGCGGGGGTGAAGGAGGACCAGCTGATCCTCGACCCGGGGCTGGGGTTCGCCAAGACGGGTGAGCACAACTGGGCGCTGCTGGGCCGGCTGGACGCGCTGACGGCGCTGGGGAGGCCGGTTCTGGTGGCGGCTTCGCGCAAGCGCTTCCTGGGTACGCTGCTGGCCAACCCGGAAACCGGGGAGCTGCGTCCGGCGCGGCAGCGGGACGATGCCACGGCAGCGGTCTCGGTGCTGTCGGCGAAGGCGGGTGCCTGGGCGGTCCGGGTCCATGACGTGTCCGGCACGGCTGACGCCGTACGAGTCGTCGCGGCCTGGCAGCAGGCGGAGCAGAGGGGGTAGTCGTGGCGGAGGCAGTGAGCGGCAACGACCGGGCGGCGGCGCTGGAACCGGACGAGGAGGCCGTGCTGGCGGCCAATCAGGCGCTGTACGAGGCTCTGGAGCACGGAGACCTGGACGCCGTCGAGTCGATCTGGCTGGGGCCGGGCGAGGCGGACGACAAGGGCGGGGTGTTCTGCGTGCACCCGGGCTGGCCGGTGCTGGTGGGCCGGGCCCAGGTGACCCGTTCGTACATGCTGATCATGGCGAACACCGAGTACATCCAGTTCTTCCTGACGGATGTGGAGGTGGACGTGCAGGGCGATGTGGCGCTGGTCACCTGTACAGAGAACATCCTGTCCGGCGGGGAGCCCGAGGAGGAGGGCGAACTGGGGCCGCTGGTGGGCGGGAAGGTCGTGTCGACGAACGTGTTCCGGCGCACCTCGGACGGCTGGAAGCTGTGGTCGCACCACGGTTCGCCGGTGCTGACGAGCGGAGACGACGAGGACGACGAGGAGGACTGAGCGCCGTCCGTCAAGGGCCGCGGTGGCCGGTCCGATCGGGTGGGCGGCCGGGGAGGCGGTCCTGGGCGGTCTGTGCTCGAAGGTAGATTCGAGGGGCGGCGGGCGACGGTGCCCGCCGGTCCCCGCTCCGGCGGGGCCGTCAGCTGGGAGCAGTGATTCTTGTGCTGGACCGCGTCACCCTGCGTGGGCTCCGTGCCCGCGGCCACCACGGCGTCTTCGAACGGGAGCGGATCGAGGGGCAGACCTTCGTCGTCGACCTGACGCTGTTCCTGGACACCCGTCCGGCCGCCGCGAGTGACGACCTGACCCGCACCGCGCACTACGGCGTGATCGCGGAGGAGGTCACCGCGGTGATCGCGGGCGACCCGGTCGACCTGATCGAGACGCTGGCCCAGCGGATCGCCGACCAGTGCCTGCGGCACGAGGTGGTCGAGGAGGTCGAGGTCGTCGTGCACAAGCCCGACGCCCCGATCACCGTCCCGTTCGACGACGTCACCATCACGATCCGCCGGGGCCGCGCCTGACGGCACCCGGTGGAGCCCGAGCGGAGGGAACTCCCATGGCCACCACAGACCCGACCGCCACGCCGACCACGTTCGACCTGCAGGGCAAGGTGGACCGCGTGGAATCCACCCTGCACGAGTCGCGGACCGCCGCGGTCGCGCTCGGCAGCAACCTGGGCAACCGCCTGGAGACCCTGCAGGGCGCGGTCGACGCGCTGGAGGACACCCCCGGCGTACGGGTGACCGCGCTGTCCGCGGTGTACGAGACGGACGCCGTCGGCGGGCCCGCCGACCAGCCGAGCTACTTCAACGCCGTCGCGGTGCTGCGCACCTCGCTGCCGCCGCAGGACCTGCTGGAGCGGGCCAACGCCGTCGAGGACGCGTTCGGCCGGGTGCGGACCGTCCGCTGGGGCGCGCGCACGCTGGACGTCGACATCCTCACCTACGAGGGCGTGCGCAGCGACGACCCGCAGCTGACCCTGCCGCACCCGCGGGCGCACGAGCGGGCGTTCGTGCTGGCGCCCTGGCGGGACGCCGACCCGCAGGCCGAGGTGCCCGGGCACGGGCCGGTCTCGGAGCTGCTGGCGGCGCTCGGCGGGCCGGAGGGGCAGGGCGTGCGGCTCCGCGCCGACCTGCAGCTGCGCCTGCCGGAGTGAGCCGTCCGGGAACTTCCGGTCGGGCGTGGCCGTAGCTCCCTGCGGGTGCGGCCCGGCCGGTACGGTGGGCTGGTCGCCCTGCCGAACCGAACCTCTGGAAGGAAGCCCGTCCGCGTGAAGCCGCTCCGTCTCCGCCTGCTGCTCGGCATCACCGCGATCACGGGGCTGCTGTCCTGGGGCGGCGCCCGGTTGTGGGACTCGCTGGGCACGCTGCCCGGGGTGCCCGCGTACGCGCCGTTCGTGCTGGCGGCGGTCGCCGTGGTGCTGCTGGCCGCGGCGATCTCGCTGCGGACGCGGTTGAAGGCGATCCGGGAGCGGCGGCCGGACGCGAAGCGGGTCGATCCGCTGCACGCGGCGCGGGCGCTGGTGCTGGGGCAGGCCAGCGCGCTGGTGTCGGCGGTGGTGACCGGTGTGTACGCGGGCGTCGGGGTGTTCCTGCTCGGCTCGCTGGACGTTCCGGCCCGCCGCTCGCAGGCCGGGACGGCGCTGTTCGCGGTGCTGGCCGGCGCGGCGGTGATCGCGGTGGCGCTGTGGCTGCAGCACATCTGCAGGCTCCCCGAGGACCACGACGACCCCGAGCACCCGCGCGGAACGGCCGCCTCCTCGCGCTGAACCCGACCTCACGGCGTGTGATGGTTCGGGTGCGGCCCGTGTTTCTGTCGGCGTGTCAAGGGCGGAATGGGGGTCGAGGCTGACAGGGCCGCGATTCGCACGCTAGTTTCTAGCCATGTCTCGCGGACGCCACCGTCATTCCTCCGTCCTGGGCCGGTCGCTGCCGCCGGTCGCCTCCGGTGTGCTCGCGGTCGCGGCCGTCGCCGCGCTGGTGGCCAGTCCGGACCAGATCGTGGCCCGCTCGGTCGGCGTCGCCGCGGTGGTCGCGGTGGTCGGCCTGGCGCTGGTGCTGCGGCAGCGCGACCGGGCCGCCCGGGCCGCCTCGGAGCTGGCCATGACGCGCCGGCTGCGCGCCGAGGAGCGCTACGAGGAGCAGATCGCCGAGGCCGAGTACGCGGCCGAGGTCGCCGAGGAGCGGGCCACCCGCTTCGGGCGGCGGCTGACGGCGGAGAAGTCCCGGCTGGCGAAGGCGGAGACCGAGATCGCCCGGCTGCTGCGCGAGCGCGCCGTGCTGGTCGCCGAGCAGGCGCTGAAGGAGGCCGAGGCGGCCCGCCGGGCGGTGGAGGCGACCCGTCCCGCGAACCCGGTCACCCCGGCCGCGTTCGTCCGCGCGCAGGCCGCGATGCGGCACCTGGAGCGGCAGGCGGCGACCGCCGAGGCGCGGCGCGCGGTGGACGAGCGGGCCCAGGTCGAGCTGCGGCCGAAGATGCCGGAGCCGGTGCAGGCAAGGATGCAGGGTCCACCCCCCGCGCCCACGGTTCGGTCACCCCTTCCGGTAGTCGCGGCCGGCCTTGGTGGAGAGGCCGCCGAGGCCGCCGA